>NZ_JBYTAJ010000022.1:86817-104916 GCF_058788075.1 Pseudomonas sp. FW305-20
GGGTGAACGCCAAACGAAAAGCCCGGAAAAGGGCAACGGCCCCCCCCCCCGTTTGATTTGCTGCAACCTCTCCGACTCCGTCAGCGACTTTCGATCGGAACTGAATCGCCAAAAGGCCGCGAGCCCCTCCTCTCGGGAGGCATCTTTCTTTGTGTCGCAGTTGAAGTGCTCATCCACACACCCTCCACCGTAATTTTTCGTCAACTGAAATATGAGCTAACGCCTGTCGAACCGGAACGGCCATTGAGCGCGGGTGCAATTGCGTAACGCAGAAGGTTGATCAGGCAATGGAGTCCTTTCCCCTATGCGTATCAACAACTCCGGAGCAGTGGCCTGGGACCGAGGATGAGTCACCAATCCATTCAATCGATACTTGAACTCAGGAACGGCTCGGTCAGCCGGTCTACTCGTTGCTCGTCGAGCAGCCCCGCCCGCAATATCTCGATTGCATGGGGATAGTGCCGTAACAGCTGGCGGGCCTAGCGGCGAATGGACGCTGAGCGCGCGGGATCTTCTGCCAGCGCCACTAAAAAGTCTCGCGCCTGAATCAGCGCTCGCGTGCGCTCGTTCGGCATGGTCATGGTGTCCTCCTCGCACGCACCGGGCACGGTCCAGCCGCTCTGAGCTTGCTGGCTTCCGCCGCAGTTTGTTGGTCGGTAAATCACCTACAGCCTACACCTAAAACAAAGCTGCACAGGGGGGCAATCGCAGGGATCCGCCCGTGAATCACGCCCCTCTCTCCTCGGCGTACCACCATTCGAGCCTCTCAACACCCAAAACGCCATGAGGTTTGAGAATCTTGGTTTCTCAAACCTCTATTACCGCTCACTTGAATCGTCGAAAAGTAACGTTGTACAGCTGTAATAACATAGGCCGTAGCTCAGTACGAAATCGTCACTCGCGCAGTCATTTAGACTCGGCCCCATCCTCACGCCGCCAGTTACCGAACGGCGCGTCGGCTTCCACGTAGCGCAGAGCGCTGTGCACGTCACGCCAGCCGACATACTCCATCAAGGCCTTGGGAGACCATTGATTGCGGGTGGCCCAGGTGGCAAACCCGCGGCGTAACGAATGCCCGCTGTAGCGCTCCCCCGCAACGCCGCCGCGCGTCAGTGCCCGGCGCAACACCCGCGCGACGCTATACGGATGCAACGCGGCGGGGCCCAGATGCCCCCAGCGGTCGATGCTTCTAAACACCGGCCCCGACCGAAGTTGACTGAGCGTCAGCCAATCCTCGTAGGCCTGCACCGGACACAGTCGTATTAAGGCCGGCACGCTGACGGTGCGCCCCTGATGATCACGGTCGGTTTTGCTGCTGGACAGAAACAGACTCAACCCTTCGCCGGAAACCAACTGGCTGGTTTCAATGCGCAGGCGGCATAAATCGTCACTGCGAAAGGCTCGCCAAAAACCCAGCAACAGCAAGGCCCTATCGCGGCTGGCGCGCAGGCGCACGGACAGGTCCGGTGACGCCACCTCCTGCTGCAGGGCCGCCACGCACTGCTCCAGCTCGCGCAATTGCAAGGGTTCGGCTTGACGGACTTGCCGCGGGTGCAAGGCTTGAATGCCGCGTAATACATCCCGCACTTGCGGCGCTTTGGTGGGATCAACAAAACCATGGTTCAAATGCCAGCGCGCCAAAGCGGCCAGATTACTGCGCAAGGTACTGATGGACAGCCCCGCGTGCTCGGCGAGGTAACGCACGATACTTTCACTGGACGCCGGCAAAAAGCCGCCCCAGCCAATCTCGTAATGCTCCAATGCCTGCTTGTAACGCCGAATGGTACTTTCGCGCCGTGCAGCCTGAAGATATCGCTCTGAAGCCGATGTCATATGTTTGCCCTCCGCGCCGCCAGCGCGAGCTGCCCCTGCCTGCGTGAACGGAGTCACGATCACCATTCAACACCGAGCAAGTCGACCACCATGCGCCATACTGCATAACTACCGGGAACCCTACAGGAGCTCCTGACATGGCCCGTGGCGGTATCAATAAAGCCTTGGTGCATTCCGCTCGTGACGCGTTGCTGGCCCGTGGGCTTCACCCCAGCATCGATCTGGTGCGCGTGGAGCTGGGCAATACCGGTTCGAAAAGCACGATCCAACGTTACCTAAAGGAACTCAGCACCCGCCCTGCCGTCGACGACACGTCGCCCCCAACTGTTAGTGAAGAAATGCTTTTATTGGTGACGAGCATAGCCGAGCGGCTGACTCAACAAGCTCAAGAGGCAGTGGCTGAGGAACGGGCGCAACTTGATCGGCAACAGACGACCTATCACCAGGAACATGCGCAACTGCGCGAACGCCTTGATCAAGCATTGGAAATGATATCCGCTCAGACGAATGAATTAGAGACGCAGCGTCAGCGCGAACGACAACTGCGCGAGCAGTTACAAGACAGCGAGGGTGAACGCCAACGCTTGCGTCAGTTGGTTGCGGGCCAGCAACAGATGCTCGAAGAGCGCGCCAATCAGGTGCAGTCACTGGAGGACAAGCATCAACATGCCCGGGAGGGGCTAGAGCACTATCGGCAAGAGCAACTGGCCCAACGCGGACAAGAACTGCAGCGACACGACCAGCTAATCCAACAGTTACGCCAGGAGCTACGAACAATGCAGAATGCGCAACTGGCCAAACAGGAGGAATTGGTTAGCGTGTATTGCGAACACGAACGCCTACTTAATGACCATCGTAGGCAACAGGAGCAGCTCCGACAACACACAAAAACCATACGTGACCATCAGCAAACCAACGACACATTGAGCGAACAGGTGCGTAAATTGCTGACCGAACAGGCGGTATTGCGTGACCGGGTCAATCCCTACTTGCTTCAGCACCGTAACGATCGGCGCCAGTTACGCGAGCAGGCGCGTCAAATTGAGACGCTACAAACGTTGTTGCGCCAGTTGACAGCCTCTGCCTAAATCTTGGTATTCATTGTGATATGTGCGCTTCGAGTACTTCAACGGCACATGGGGCCACGCAATCGATGCCACCCGCGGCGAACTCGGCAATACCGGCTCCAGATACTCCGCCGAGCAGACATCCATAGAGGCACAAGCCAGTCAGAAGACCCAAGCCGACTGGGAGCAAGTCACGCAGACACCTCATCAGGCGCAGTGACGGGACGAGCCGGTCGATCTCCGAAGCCGACTACGCAGCGCCCTAGAGAAGCAGCGCCAGATCGAACACCTGCCGCACCTACTGCTGGCGTTACCACCCTGCCCTCGCCTGAAGACGGCGAAGACCAAGACAGCGTCATTGCTGACGGCTAGCTCCTGGGCATTTGATCCAGCGACACCGTGGCGAGCACATCCAGCCTTGGGTCCAGCTCCCTCATGAGCTGGCGAAGCAGCGGAGGACAGCGACGGACACCGCGACTCAGGCTCTGATTGAGCCTATCCGCCAGAAATGGGCTAGCAAGGCAAATACACCAGAGCATTGCCAGGTCGCATCGCGTCGGGTGGTTAGATGGTGGCAGCCAGCCGTAGTCAATCATTTCATCGCGGCTTATCTGCCAGAATTCGCGCTGATACTCGAACTGCTCCGCATCAGCGGCCCAGGCCAGCGGAAAGAGTTGACCGCTGCACTTCAACCAACAATCTAACAACGCCCATAAGTCGTTGAAACACTGGTGGTAAGCGGGCACCAGCGAGGCAAGCGCCACGTAATGGCTGAAACGTTGCTGCAGCCAGCGTTGTTGTGGGCTCACGGGCGGGATTGGGTTGCGAAACAATGCTAACGGCAGAACTACAAGGGTCCAATCAGGGACGCCCAAGGCCCATCTCATCCGCGCATTGACGCGACAAGGATACGAAGAACCCTGCAGTGCAACGCAATGTGGCCGTCGAGTCGCCAGGTACATTGCAGTTAGCTGGCGATCATTGCTATCCCAGCCCAATACCTCCCAGAGGGGATGGTTGTAAACCGCCTTCAATTCTGGAAAAACATCCATCAAGTGGTTCAGGCAGTGTTCATGCAACTGGACGCCCGCGTCCAGCAACCTAAGCCATTTGGGATTGGTTCCAACCGACGCCCCGCCGACGGTACCCGGTGCGGTGAACAGCTGCGGGCGATCCAGATGATCGCACCAGCGGGCATACTCCGTGCGTGATGACGCCCCAGAAAGTTGGTACAACGTTGCCCCGAAAAACCGATTACGACAACGCCGAACGGAAGCACTGGAAAGTGTCGACACTTGTCAACTCCTGCCCCCAACCACCCCGGACGCAACTATACACCCATACATACCGATTGGGCCTCACCTGCGCGCCTGCCCGCACCTACATGCTACCTAGATAAGCGGTACGCGCGCTTACAGTCCCCTGCAAGTTGCTGATTTTACGACGGCATAACCTACGTCTATGAGACGGTTATCAACCAATTCCGTGCCTCGGTCGCCAGCCAGGGCTGATTAGGCGTTGTGCGTGAACTTTGATTATTCAAGTGCCTGATTATATATGGGAATAGAGTACGTCTATGGCATTTTTTGACGTGTTTCCGTACAGAGAAATCCCGGTACGTACTGGTTAAAGTGAACGTCCATCCGACAGTTTCGCTGAATCGGTCTGGAGGACAAAAAGATGCAAACCCATCATCGACACCAGCGTTCTGCAGCACGCCTCTTGGCCCCGGTTATCATAGTTACGCCGTGGCGCTTGCGGTTACGCCCGTCCGTTAGGCCACCAGTGGCGGCTGACCGTCCCCCCAGTCAGTGGGGAATGCTCTCACTGACTCGCAGCCAATCCAGCTGGGTAATGACCATATTCAAGTGGCGGGCGTTGGACACGGGCCGAGCCCTCACAAATGCCTTGGGCCGGTCCGAAATTGGCGGAGTGATCCACTATAAATTCACCTTTGCCGCAAGTATCGGAAAGTCCCCGGCGGTGAAACCTTGCGTGGCATTTACGTGTACATCGAGTTCCGATGGAGTTGGTTTTGGCGCCACGCCTCACCTCGTTTGCGCGTGTTCCCTGAGCGCTCACGACATTACGCACCACCAGGGCGCCAATGAAAGATGCGTGGTCGAGTCGCTAGTCCACCTAGTGCCAGTCGGCCATTGGTACAGCGAAAGCAGGTGGATATGCCGACCGACACTAATGGTGTAACCCTCGCGGCGCGCGCTGCGACCGTCCTATGCCGACAACTTGCAGCGACTTCACGGTCCGTTGGGTGGTGACTACCCACCGATTTTCCCGCCCCACCCCGTACCACAGAGGTATTACCATGCTTGCACTAAGCCGACCGCCCATTGAAACACTCGCCCGTACCTCCCTGAACAAAGGCCGGAGCGGCAGTCGCGTCACATTTTTTCCTTCCCAAAAAAACCGCGGGCCGGTGGCCTGCAACAACCTGATGCAAGCTGACTACTGCGTCCATCTTGAGTATCGACACGATGTCCTCAGTTACCAGTGCCGGCCTGCCGCACTGCGCTGTGGCGACACACTATATAAAGCCGACTTTCTGGTGCGACTGGACAGCGGACTGATCGTCTATCAAAAATTTCTGTGCTCCGAGGGCCAAAGGGGTAGCCACACGCGGGAGTGGGCGCAGGCGGTCGAAGCTATGCTGCTGGACGGCGGCTATGTGTTCCGCTGGCTCACGCCAGACCTACTCGCTCCCTCGCTCATCACCCATAACCTGCGCTTTCTCTATCACTACGGTTTCGGCTGTTCGAGACGGGCGGCAAAACAGGTTCGCGCCAAAGTACTCGCTCTGGGCAGGCAGGGCACAACTCTTAAAGCCTTACTCGCCAACGACATCCCTTCACAGGCCATCTGTTACGCCATTTTCCTTGATGAACTGCGGATAGACCTGAGGCAAAAGCTCACGCCACAAACTGTGATCTACGGAGGGCATGATGGACTTCGTTCAATTCAAGATCGGTGAACATTACCGCTATCGCGGTCAGCGCTTTCAGATCGTAGATCTCCAAGGTGAAAGCGTGCAACTGCGCGCCCTCGAGGGCCGCAGGATCGTGCTGCGCCAGACCCATGACATCCTGCAGCGGGCGATGAAGCGCGGAGACTTCGTTAAAAATCAGGAGGCGCCCATTGAGAAGGATCCACAGAAAGTTCTCTCGGGGCTGCCCAAGCCCTACGCCGAAGCGTTCAACCGTCGTTGTTACTACGTGCGTCCGCTGATGAATCGCTACCACGGACGTATGCCGGCGGAAAGTGCCCAAGCATTAATTAGCACACTAGCGAAGCAGATCAACGATATCAGCCCACCCAGCCTAAGTACGGCACGCAGTTGGATCCGAAATTTTTGCAAGTCAGGTTATAGCTACCTCGCGCTCATACCGGCTAAAAAACCTAAATGGAAACATCGCTTGGACCATCAGCCTTGGGAAACTCAGCAGATCATCCAACAGCAGGTTAAAGAGCTGTACCTGAAGCCGGAACCTACCTGTAAAACCGAAGTGATCGATGCAATCGTCCAGGAGCTGAAAACGTTCAATGACGGCAGACCCAAACACGACAGGCTGAAAATACCCTCGGAGTCGACCCTCAATCGGCTCCTGCGAGAGCTGGATGCCCACGAAACGGCTTGTGCTCAACACGGCAGCAAGTATGCCCAAAAAAGGCAAGGCTGGACGCGTAAACGGCCAAGCCCGGGGCGGCTGTTCGAACTGGTAGAGGCTGACACTCAAGAGATGCACGTAGTAGTGGTGGATGATGACGGCGAAGTCATCGGTCGCCCCTACCTGACCGTTTTCCTAGAGGTCTTTACGCGAATGCCCTACGCTTGGGCCATCGGATTTAACCCACCCTCCTTGGACACCACCCTGCAAGCGCTTAAGCTGTCGTTGTCCAGCGAGAATACTTATGGAGGTACCGCAATACGCTACATCTTCGACAGTGGCCCTGAGTTCGTGGAGCATAACCTTCGACGCATCATCGCCATGTTGGGGGGGGAGATTTGTTACTGCGAGCCCGCGGCAGGCAATCAAAAACCGCACGTAGAAGCCTTTTTTGGCGTCTGGTCGAAAGAGATCGCCCACGCGATGCCCGGCACGACTTTCTCGAACATCACCACACGGGGCGATTACAACTCTGAAGACAACGCACGCCTTACCATAGAGGTAGTCAGAAGTATCTTCAGCCGCTGGGTTACCGACGTGTACTGTGAGCGGGTGCACAGCAGCCTGAACATCTCTCCCCGGCTGGCATGGGAGGCGGCTTATTCGGCCCTGTTTCCACCACGGCGCTATTCGCCCTCGGAACTTCGCCAGTACTTCTTAAGCGCGTTCCAAGCCTCTCCGCAACAAGGACGGCTGCGGTTTAATTCGCTGTTCTGGACAGGACCCGCGGTGCCATATCTGGCCAATCGCGAACCCTGCCCGGACAAACTCCTCGTCTATTACGACCCAAGTGACCTGGGACATGCCTGGGCCTGCCATCCCAGCTACCCCGACGAGCTTCTTGAACTGCAGGCGGTCGATCCTGATTACCAGGAAGGACTCACCATGCACCTGCATCAATTGACGCTTAAGCGCTTGAAGGCCGAACGCACTGCCTTCGACCCGAGCAAGGCGCGCCGAGCGAGAGTGGCATTGCTCCGTGAGCTGGCCAAGGTGAAGACCCCGGCACAGCGACGTCAACGTCAGCAGGCTGCGGAGAAAGGTTCGCTTCAAAAATCACAGAAACACTCAACGAGGACAACGGCCAACAAACCTAATACGCAAGAGGTTTATCACCATCATGGAGACACACCCGACGATTATTCGTCTGTGGAGGTATAACGCCATGCACATCCGCCCCTGCACAGCGTTGTCCGCACAGCCGACTGCGCTCCGCTGAGGCAAAGCTTGCATGTGTCAACGATCACCACGGAGCTGAAGCGCCTCGAGCGGCAATCATTGTAGGAGCGCGCAGATAATCACTTGGTAAATGCGATGTACTCAGACATTCGTTGTGTCGCTAAACGCGGCCCTTATCTGGGCTCATCAACCACCCGCCCCTGCGCCACCGTTCAGCCTATTGATTAGATCTGAACAAAAAGAGGTGCATTACAATGGAATCCGACATCCAACAAATCGTTAAAGCATTCAAAGCCAGAATTGTCTTTCATCCACGCTATCGGCAGGCATGCTCGCAAATTCAGAACGCGATCGAAAACACCGAAGCGCTGGATGAACCGGTATGTGCCCTGCTTTGCGGGCCAAGTGGTACTGGGAAGTCAACCCTTTGTCATTACTTTCGAAAGCTTTACAACGGTAACTCGGTGATTCGCGGTGACGACGGGACCTATGCAAATCTGCCCGTCTTCTATTGCGAGGTCCCATCCCCGACAACTGTCAAAGGCTTGATCACAAACATGCTCCGTTTTTTGATTGACGAAACCCCCAACGGCACCATCGAGAAGCTCACCCACCAACTAATCACTTGCATGAAAACGTGTCACGTGAAGGTGATTTTTCTCGACGAAATTCAACGCCTCTGTATTACCACCGTCGCCGAAAAGGTGCGTCTTGACTCGCTACAATGGATTGTCTCGCTTCTCAATGGATCAGGAATTCCCGTGATCCTTTCGGGCACCGAACTCTGCAGAGACATCCGGCGTGAAGATGAGGCGTTTGAAAATCGATATCCATATTTCGCGGAGCTATCACACTTCACTTATGACGCGAAAGTCGACTCCGATTTTTTCGCGACATTAAAACATTTGGATATCGCAATGTACGAAATTGCGGAACTCGCAAAGGGTGTCCACCTTAACGATCCAACCATCGCAGCGCCACTCTTCATAGGTACCAGCGGCAATCTGAAGAGAATGCGGCTGATCATTAATGACGCACTAAAAACTTGCTTGCGCAGGGGCGTTCCGCGCACTTTGAAAGCAAGTGACTTCTCCACTGCCTGCCAATATGTAGACTTGCCAAACAACTTATCAGATGGCAATCCATTTTTCCAGTCTTATGACGATTTGATGAAGCTTATATTGGACTACGAGGAGGTTCGCGATGAGTAAAATATTGTTCACACCTCGACCACTGCCTGAAGAAAGTCCAACCAGTATCCTTAAGCGCATGGCTATCATGCATGGTTGCATATTACGCTCGGATCTTAAGGCACTTTTTGGTCGAACATGTTTTAACGGCTCCCTAATTTCCCGCTCGCACCCCATTATTCAAGAAATCTCTAAACGGGCGGGTGCGGCAGGCGATGAGTTTCTTAGCGGTTTTTATGAACCAATTGGTGCGCTACATCACGCTCCACCTCTGAAAATCGCCGGGCTCTCCGTTAGCGCCGACATGATACGGAAGAGGGGAGCCACATATTGTTCCGAATGCTGGGAAAACGGCATAGAGCATTTCATCAAAGATCTCAAACTCTCTAGCTACTGCCCCTACCACCTCAGAAAATATCTTACAAAATGCCCTAACTGCCAGGTAAAACTTTATTGGCATGCATTGAATGTAAAATGTAGGTGTAATCATCTGCTGATTTCGCCACCATGCTCGGCCGATACGGCGACAAACGAACAGAAACTGCTCAATATATTCAGAATGGGCGACTCACAGAAATTTCGCCAACTTTGTGACTACCTAAACGACTTGGGGTATCGGGTGGAGCGCCATACTGAATGTCCAGCCAATAGGTGTTTATTATCACTAGCACTCGCTTTCCTTGAGGAAGACATGGTGGGAGTATTGACTCACCTTAGAAGACTAAATGAACTATACCCAGAAACACCTGCATATATTATCGCAGCCAAACTTTCGCTATTCCCCCAACCCAAGGCACGGGACTGTGCGCGAGACTTCATCAAATATCACTCACATGAAAATGCGAAAAAAAACGGGACCTTCACAACAGCACCACTTCACTCATTTTCTTTAACGAAGCGGCAAATTGGTGCTTGGCTTAACATACGCCAGCATTATTGGAAAATCTTACGCCTGGAAATAAACATCAAGCCAGACAAAACTAAATACAATTGGATACAAGCTCAATCACTATCAAAACAAGTATTAACGATAAAGCTTCGCAACGGCTTCAAGAAGAAAATAACACGTAATTCTGAAAGACCGCCAAAGCACCTCCAAGAAATGCTTCAGCTAAGCGCGGCTGCAATAAAAGGCGCAATTGAGCACCATCTCTTGGCGCCCAAATGGGAAAAAAATCACAAAATGTACTTTGATCCGCACGATATAGAAAACTTTACTAAAAACTTCATTTCCGTGAAACTTCTATCCAGCCAAACTAACATCCCCACCAAACAAATCCGCAGGGCCATAGCGCACTTGAAAATAGCACCACTAAACATTGAAAACAACATACTTCAAATTCAACTGATAAGCACTCACACCAGCCAATTAGTTATTGAATGGTGTAACGATACTGAGCAACAGCTATTAAAGCCCAGAAGCCCTTCAACCAAACGCGCACTACACAACCATACTAAGACAGAGGCCTGGTTACCCTCTGCTGCAGCCGCGGAATATCTTGACACATCAAAACAAGTTATACGAAAACTTACAAAGCTTGGATTTCTTACCAACGTTCAAAAATGTGAAGTGGGTGGCCATCTCATAGACATCAGAATACTAAAAAAATTTAAAACACAATACGTAAGCGCAGCAGAAGTCTGTAAATTATTTAATTATAGTCGTGGAAAAGTGACCAAAACCCTCAAAGCTTTTGGAGTCTTACCTGTCACGAGTCCAGAAATCGATGACAATCCTGCTATTTTTTTTTGCGAGATGAAGTTTTGTCGCACACCAAAAATCGGGATCAACGCCACCAAGAAAATAACAATGGACACACAATACTGCAAGCCTCAGAAAAACTTCAGGTTCCAGTCGAAGCAATTTCCAACATGATCGCAACAAAAACCCTTCAAATTGCAGACTCCAAACCTACAACCAATAACAAAATAAAAAATAGCAGTATCGATACATTTTACAAAAATTACGCCAAATTAACTACCGTAGCTCACTGGTTGAAAACTCGCGCACCTTTCGCATACAAGATACTAAGCAGACTTGGTATAACCCCGGTAAGCGGCGCATCAGTTAACGCCTGCTCGCAACTTATCTATTCCATTGACGACGTCGCGAATTACTTCTCGATCCCAGATCGAGAAAATCCTGATACACCAGTACAAAAGCCTCAGCCAACCTTAATAAATATATCTGATCTTTGGAAAAAATATGATATCAATAGCAGGTCCTTCGGGCGGCTATTTTTAAACTCCGGCTTCACTGATCCAATTCGCATTGGTGTAACCACATACCTGAGTCAGGATGACGTGTCCAAAGTGGAGGAAATTTTAGAAAAATATTGTACTTTTTCACAAGCAGATAGATACTTGGGCCATAAACACACACGAAATCTGACAAAAAGAAACAAACTTTTATTAGCGCACCCCTTAAAAGGTTATTCCAATTGTTCGATGATCGATAAAATACAGTTACAAAACTTCGCCACTGAGCACGGCTTCGTATGATCCCCACCATCTTACCTCCATGAGGTTCACACTCAGTTGCTTGACCACTGTTGAAAAACTCAATTCGATCTTTCTTCGCGCCCCCCAAAATTAAATGACATCCACTAAATTTACAGAGCCCACAAAGTTGAGTTTTTTGTCCTAAATTTCGCAGATTCTCACTTATTTTGAAACTCTGCCTTCAAGTCATTTTGACAAAAATTAGAATAATCATGGCATGGCGTTACTAACAAACATGAAAAATGGGGCCCGACGATCTCGATCAACGCTTGCGCTCGTTGCGCCTGATCGGCCTGGCGTTGGCGGCGTGTGAAAAGTCCGTACAGCTCTACTACGAACGCAATCTGCGGCCAGCGGAGATTCAGTTTGAACCGTGGGTGGAGCGGGTCGAAGGACAATTGGCGGCCGCCTATTCGGCGCTGGAGCGCGAGCTGGAAATGCAGCCGCTGAAGACTGACGGGACGATTGCTCAAGACGGGATTACGTTGGCGGTGGCCTGGAGCTTCACCCATCTGGTGGTGCCGGATCAGGTGGATGAAAATCGGTTTCCACAGATCAGTGCGTTTACCGCGTATGCCGAAGGGCTTGAGGGTTTTGTCAGTACGCCAATTGAGTAGATGGATTTGTTGTGTCCGATATGCCCTCATCGCGAGCAGGCTCACTCCCACATTTGATCTGTGTCGCTCAGATCTACTATGGGAGCGAGCCTGCTCGCGATAGCGCAATGACAGTCGACATCAAAGTCAAGGTCAGTCCCGATTACACAAAAACGCCGCTTCCACCCAAGGCAGAAGCGGCAAAGACCTGTGCCCCAACCCAAGTCACATGAACAGGGCGATCAGGATGATGATCGGGATCGGTACGCCGAGAAAGAACAGCAGTAATGAGCGCATGGTAGTTCTCCTGGTTTAGCGAACAGAGGTGGAAGTGTTGGTCACGTAAGTGTCGGTTTCGATGTACTCGACCGCATCCCGACGACGACCGCCAAAGGTTGCAGCGAGGCTGGCGAAAAACGCACCGATCAGCAGCGCAATGAACATCCACAGCGACGTCCAGGCCGCGACTTTGGCGGCAGTGTCGGCAGCTTCCTGGGCGGCGAGTTTGGCGTCGGCCACGGCTTTTTGCGTGCGGGCATACACTTCATCAACGCGACGTTCTGCGTCCGCTTGGGTAAGGTTGGTCCGCTGGGCCACCAGTTGCGCCAGGTAGATGCGGTCTTCGGCAGCCAGTTGACCGTTGTTCCTCAGGCTGCGCACGAAGATGCGCGTCACGGTGCCTCGAACAGCGTCATCACTGACTGCTGCCGGACGATCATCGCGGAACAGACTGTCGACGAAGTATCCATACTGATCATTGTCTGCGTTGCCGACAGCCGTACCGGCTGCTTGAGTCGCGGCACTCGCAGCGCCGCCAACCACACTCGCCCCGGCCTGCACGCCACCGCCGATGATGTTGCTGACCGAACCGACCAACAGCATCGCCGTCACCAGCGTCGCCACGCACCAGGCCAGGAAGCCATGGGCAGTGTCACGGAAGTAAACCTCATCACCGTGCATGTACGCCCACTTCACCCGCAGACGACCGGCGATGTAACCGCCCAGCCCGGACGCCACGATTTGCGTAGCGGCCAGCCAGACAATCGTTGAAATGCCCAGGCCCTTGGCGCTCACCCCTTCATTGGCCCACGGCGATACCGCCGAAAAACCCAGGCCAAAGCCGAGCAACACGAGGATCAGCGACAACGCCGCCGCCGCAGCGGCCCCCGCGAAGATCGCGCCCCAGGACACGCCAGAGACCGTGCTCGTTTCTTCGAGGGCCGGATAGAAACCATCAGAGGATCTATTCATTGTGATATCGCTCCAGGCAGGAAAGATGGTGTTACAACTCTTCAAGGGAGCAAGTGCAGTCACCGTGCCAGTCGGCAACTTTAAATAAATTGCTTACTTTCAATCAGTTATAAAGTTTGAACTTTCAATGGCCTTGCATTTTGCAAGGAACTCTCTGTATCGGCGGGTTTTATGCATTGACCGGGATCGGTGTTTTCAATGGAAAAATCCTTTTCGATTCACATGAAGTTTTATTTAGAAAGCCTGCGGTCATTTCTTGGCAAAATGCCGCTCAATGTTGAGCACTCCTAATCAGGCCCGCCCTATGACCCGCATCTTGACCATCGAAGACGACGCCGTGACCGCCCGGGAAATCGTCGCCGAATTGAGCAGCCACGGCCTCGACGTGGATTGGGTCGACAACGGCCGCGAAGGCCTGGCGCGCGCGGTCAGCGGCAACTATGACTTGATCACCCTTGATCGCATGCTCCCGGAGCTCGATGGCCTGGCGATAGTCACCACGTTGCGGACCATGGGCGTGGTCACGCCGATCCTGATGATCAGCGCCCTCTCCGACGTCGATGAGCGTGTGCGCGGCTTGCGGGCGGGCGGTGACGATTACCTGACCAAACCGTTCGCCACCGATGAAATGGCCGCCCGGGTCGAAGTCCTGCTGCGCCGGCAGAACACCGTGACCGCCAAGGCCACCACCTTGCGGGTGGCAGATCTGGAGCTGAACCTGATCAGCCATGAAGCCAGCCGCGACGGTCAACTGCTGACGCTGTTGCCCACCGAGTACAAGTTGCTGGAATTTCTGATGCGCAACACCGGGCAGATCCTGTCGCGGATGATGATTTTCGAAGAGGTCTGGGGTTACCACTTCGACCCCGGCACCAATCTGATCGACGTGCACATCGGCCGGTTGCGCAAGAAGATCGACCCGCCAGGCAATGTCCCACTGATTCGGACCGTGCGAGGCTCGGGTTATGTCATTGCTGAACCCCTCTAACGGCTGGCGTTCGTCCAGCAGCCGTTTGCTGGCGCTCTACAGTTCGCTGTTCGTGGTCTGGAGCGGGATTCTCATGGGGGTCATGTACTACGAGGTTTCCGCCTACCTGGACAACCTGGCCAAACATTCGCTGATGCAACGCCAGCATTTGTTTTCGCACTTTCAGGGCGACCAATTGGCGGACGCCCTCGCCGTCAGCATGACCTTCGACATTCGCGGCATCGACGCTTATGGCCTGTTCGATGCTCAGCACCGCTACCTCGGCGGTGCGCTGCGTCACATGCCCAAAGGCCTGCCGCTGGATGGCAAGATTCACATGCTCGGCGACTGCGCCGATTCTGACGACCCAAGCCTGCCCGCCGACAGCTGCGACGCGGTAGCGACCCAGACAAAGGACGGTCGCTGGCTGGTGCTGGTGCGGGATAACGGTTCGTTGTTTGCCGTGACCCGGATCATTCTGCACGCGCTGCTCTGGGGTGTGACGCTGACCATCCTGCCCGGCATCGCCGGTTGGCACCTGTTGCGGCGGCGTCCGTTGCGGCGGATTCGTGCGATCCAGGCCAGTGCCGAAGCCATCGTCGCCGGCGACCTGACCCGCCGCCTGCCATTGTCCGATCGCCGCGATGAGCTGGACATGCTCGCCGCCATCGTCAACGCCATGCTCGAACGTATCGAACGCTTGATGAACGAGGTCAAGGGCGTCTGCGACAACATCGCCCACGACCTGCGCACGCCGCTGACGCGCTTGCGGGCGCAGCTGTACCGGATTCAGCAGCAGGCTGATGAGGGTTCGACGCTGGCGGTGCAACTGGACTCAGTGCTCGGTGAAGCGGACACCTTGATGGCGCGCTTTCGAGGGTTGCTGCGGATATCCGAGCTGGAAGATCGTCAGCGCCGCTCGGGTTTTGTGCAGCTGGATCCGCTGCCGTTGCTGCAAGAGCTGCACGACTTTTATCTGCCGTTGGCGGAAGAAGGCGAGCTGGTTTTCAAGCTGCAATTGCCGACGTCGTTACCTTCGCTGAACGGTGATCGAGCATTGTTGTTTGAGGCGATAGCGAACCTGCTGAGCAACTCGATCAAGTTCACGCCTCCGGGTGGCGAGGTGATTTTGCGGGGGGTCAATGAGGCGGGATTTACGCGGATCGAAGTGCTCGATTCGGGCCCTGGTATTCCGATGGCCGAACGAGAGGCAGTGTTCCAGCGCTTCTATCGTGCCGAGGGCGGCAACCAGAAAAGCGGGTTTGGGTTGGGGCTGTCGATCGTTGCGGCGATTGTCAGCTTGCATGGGTTTACGCTTGAAGTCGGCACCAGTGAACTCGGCGGTGCGCGGTTGGTGCTTGATTGTCAGCAACGCTTGATCCCCCAGACGTGACGCTAACTCAAGAACAACGTAGACCAGGCATACGCCAACGGCCAGGCCAGCGGTGAAACCTGCAACGGTCGGTCCAGCAACAACCGGGCATCGCTCAGCGGCAACGGTTCGGCCTCGGACTGCTGCAGCGCCATCTCGACCCACTCGTAAACACCGCCATCGCGGGCAAGCCGGGCTCCTACAGGGGGCAGCGTCAAACCAGATCTTCCTGCCACCGGGATTTCGTCGCTCCAGACGGCGGCCCACGGCCCCCGGACTAAACTTACTGCACGCAGGACGTGCTTATCGTCCTGTTCATTCCCACGACCACGGTTCAGAGGTGAACGCCTCGAAAAACAAGGCCTCTGGACTGTGATCCTGCTGAAGGAGCACATGTGATGGACGAGGCCAGACTCAATGATTTCATGGGCAAACTGGTGAACGACATGGGCGGCGCAGCGATGCTCGCCAACGTCATCCTCGGTGAAGAGCTCGGACTGTACCGGGCCATGGCCGACAGCCAGCCAGTCACCCCTGAAATCCTCGCCGACAAAACCGGCTGCAACACCCGCCTGCTGCGCGAATGGCTCAGCGCCCACGCCGCTTCCGGTTACATGGAACACCGCGACGGCCAGTTCCGCCTGCCCGAAGAGCAAGCCCTGGCATTGGCGATCGAAGACTCACCGGTCTATATCGCGGGTGGCATCGGGGTGGTCGCATCGTTTTTCCATGACAAGGACAAACTGGTCAACGCCATGCGCGGCGACGGTGCCCTCGCCTGGGGCGATCACCATCCGTGCATGTTCAGTGGCACGGAGCGGTTCTTCCGGCCAGGTTATAAAGCGCACTTGGTCGCCGAATGGCTACCGGCGCTCGAAGGCGTGGTCGGCAAACTGGAGGCTGGCGCCAAAGTGGCGGACATCGGCTGCGGCCACGGCGCATCCACCGTGATCATGGCCCAATCGTTTCCGAATTCGCGATTCGTCGGTTTCGACTACCACGCACCCTCCGTCACCGTCGCCACCCAGCGCGCCGAAGAAGGTGGCGTGGCCGGGCGTGCGCGGTTCTTCCAAGGCACGGCAAAAAGCTTCCCCGGCGATGACTATGACCTGGTTTGCTATTTCGACTGTCTGCACGACATGGGCGACCCGGTGGGCGCGGCGCGGCATGCTTATGACGCACTGAAACCGGACGGCACGGTGCTGCTGGTAGAACCGTTCGCCAACGACTCGCTCGACGACAACACCAACCCGGTTGGCCGCTTGTTCTACGCTGCCTCGACCTTTATCTGCACCCCGAACTCGCTGTCCCAGGAAGTCGGCCTCGGGCTCGGCGCCCAGGCTGGCGAGGCGCGGCTGCGCAAGGTTTTCACCGAGGCCGGGTTCAAGACGTTCCGGCGGGCCACGGAAACGCCGTTCAACCTGATTCTGGAGGCGCGTAAATAGGTGCCTGACATCACCCGGACGGGCAACCTGTCCGGGTGGTCGGCAAATGCTACCCTGCAAACACTCATGGTCCACCGGAGTGTTGAACATGCTCGACAGCCTCATCCGCGAACAACTCGATCGCCTTCAGCAGTTAATGGCTGACCAGCCGTTTGTGGTCCTGACCGGCGCCGGCATCAGCACTCCGTCGGGCATTCCGGACTACCGCGACAACCAGGGCGTGCGGCGTGGCCGGCAACCGATGATGTATCAGGAATTCCTATCCGCCCCCGAATCCCGGCGACGCTATTGGGCGCGGGCGATGCTCGGTTGGCCGCGAGTGCGCCAGGCCCAGCCGAACGTGGCCCATGAGGCCTTGGCCAGTTTGCAACGTTCGCAGCAGATCAGCGGGCTGATCACGCAAAACGTCGACACCCTGCACGACCAGGCCGGCAGCCATGACGTCATCGAACTCCACGGCAGCCTGCATCGAGTGTTGTGCCTGGACTGCGGAAAACGCAGCGAACGGGATTCGATCCAGCAATTGATGGAAACGCAGAATCCGTATCTGGCCGGCGTGGATGCGGTGCAAGCCCCGGATGGCGACACGCTGCTGGATGCGGCGTTTGAGGCGCGGTTTCAGGTGCCGCAGTGCCCGTACTGCGCGGGTGAGCGGATGAAGCCGGACGTGGTGTTTTTTGGCGAAAATGTGGCGCAGGTGACAGCGGCCAAAGCGATGGCAGCGGTCGAAAAGGCGGCGGGGTTGCTGGTGG
Organism: Pseudomonas sp. FW305-20; assembly: GCF_058788075.1. Lineage (NCBI taxonomy): Bacteria > Pseudomonadati > Pseudomonadota > Gammaproteobacteria > Pseudomonadales > Pseudomonadaceae > Pseudomonas > Pseudomonas sp. FW305-20. Next base: position 104,652 of record NZ_JBYTAJ010000022.1, read on the forward strand.
TCGGATCTTCGTTGATGGCGTATTCGGCGTTTCGGTTATGCCGGGCGGTGGCGGATCAGGGCAAGCCGTTAATGGCGATCAATTTGGGGAAGACACGGGCGGATGACTTCCTTGATTTGAAAATAGAGGCGTCGTGCGAGCAGCTACTCCCCCTCCTGACACAACACCTGTCCCAATGATCGTTCCCACGCTCCGCGTGGGAATGCCTCAACGGACGCTCCGCGTTCGGCTTTGGATGGACGCAGAGCGTCCCGGGCTGCATTCC
>NZ_JBYTAJ010000023.1:0-103807 GCF_058788075.1 Pseudomonas sp. FW305-20
ATGCCTCAAGGGACGCTCCGCGTCCAGTGACGCGGAGCGTCACGGGCTGCATTCCCACGCAGAGCGTGGGAACGATCGACTCGAACAGTCGCCACCGTGCAAAACACGGTCGCCACAGTTCGCTTTTACCGCTCGTCTGCTGCGTAATGTTTGGCCCACGGTGCACAAAGACACCGGCCCGACAATAATCCGCTGCCGCACGAGAACCTCCCCAATGAAAAGACTGTTTACCCGCTGTCTCTCAATCCTCTGCGGCACGGCTGTGCTGAGCACCAGCGTCCTGGCCAGTGACGACGCTTCCTGCAAGGCCGTGCGCATGGGCGTGGTCAACTGGACCGACGTGATCGCCACCAGCGGCGTAGCTGACGTACTGCTCAATGGCCTGGGCTACGAAAGCAAGCAAACCAGCGCCGTGCAGCAAATCATCTTCGCCGGCATCCGCGACAAGCGCCTGGACATCTACCTCGGTTACTGGAAACCGGCGATGGACAAAAACATCGCGCCGTTCCTCGCTGCCAATCAAGTGAAAGTCATGGACAAACCGAGCCTGGCCGACGCCCAGGCAACGCTCGCAGTACCTGAGTACGTCGCCGAAGCGGGGCTGAAAACCTTCGCCGATATCGCCAGATTCAAGGATCAGCTCGGCGGCAAGATCTACGGCATCGAGCCGGGCAGCGGCGCCAACACCACCATCAAGACCATGATCGAGACCAATCAATTTGGCTTGAAGGATTTCAAGCTGATCGAGTCAGGCGAGGCCGGCATGCTGGCCGCTGTTCAGCGGGCGGTGAATCGCAAGGAATTCGTGGTGTTCGTCGGCTGGACCCCGCACCCGATGAACATCAACATGAAGGTCGCCTACCTGACCGGCAGTGAAGACGTTTACGGCCCGAACGAGGGCGCCGCCACTGTCTCCACCGTGACCGCCCCGGACTACGCCCAGCGCTGCCCGAACGTGAATCGCCTGCTGGAAAACCTGACCTTCACCGCCGCCCAGGAAAGCCAGTTGATGGTGCCGATCATGGAGCGCAAGACGCCTCAGGATGTTGCCAAGCAATGGCTGCGTGATCATCCCGAGGATCTGCAGCGTTGGCTCGCCGGTGTCAGCAGCTTCGATGGCAAGGATGGCGTGGCCACGGTTCAGGCCAGTTTGAAAAACTGATCACCATTCCTCGGCATGTACGCTGTCTGTGGCGAGGGAGCTTGCTCCCGCTCGGCGGCGAAGCCGTCGTAAACCCGGCTGGTCGGGTGTATCTGATAAAACTCGGTTGAATGGTTTGGGGGCTGCTGCGCATCCAGCGGGAGCAAGCTCCCTCGCCACAGAACTGAGTTCCAATCCCAAACCGCTGAACTGACCGGCACCTGACTCATGGCTCCTTACCCGCTTTCTGCACAGATGACAGCTTTCGTCGAGAAAACCGTCAGCTTCAACAGTACCGACAGCAGCCTCAACGGTTTGCGCCGGGCCTACAGCGACATGTGCCGGGCGTTCACTCCGTCGCGACCCGCCGGGCTTTATGTGGTGGATTTCGAATTGGCCGGCGTGCCGGTGCGGTCCTATCAGCCGCCGGTTTCGCCACCGACCGGCGGTTGCCCGTGCATCGTTTATCTGCACGGCGGCGGTTGGGTGGTGGGGGACCTGGACTCCCACTACTTCATCTGCGCCGAACTGGCGTCGACGCTCGGCGTGCTGGTGATCGCCGTCGATTATCGGTTGGCGCCGGAATATCCGTTTCCGGCGGCGTTCGAGGATTGTCTGGGTGTCTGGCGCGCGCTACGAACCGGGCCATTCCGCCTCGATCCCGAGCGAACGCTGGTGGCCGGGGACAGCGCCGGTGGCAACCTTGCGGCGGCGTTGTGCCTGGCGCTGCGCGATGCGGGCGAGCCATTGCCGGCGGCGCAGGTGCTGATTTATCCGGGGTTGGGCGGCGATCACCGATTGCCGTCGCGCAGTGAATGCACCGATGCTCCCTTGCTCAGCAGCAGCGACCTGGATTGTTATCACGCCCTGTATTTGCGCGGCACCGGCCAGCCAAGTGCCTATGCGATGCCGTTGCTCGCCGAGGATTTCACTGGGCTACCGCCGGCCTTGATCGCCGTGGCGCAATTCGACCCGTTGCGCGATGACGGCGTGCTCTACGCCGAGCGATTGAACGCAGCGGGCGTGACTGCGACGCTTTACTACGGTGAGGGCTTGGTCCACGGCTGTTTGCGGGCTCGGGGGCAGGCCGCCGAGGTCGACGCACTCTACGAAACGCTGCTCAGCTATTTGTCTGAAAAAACCGGCTGAAAAACTCTGGCTCTGCAAGGCATGCTCATTAGCGTAATTCGGGTTTATGATGCCGGACGGCAGAATAATAGAAGTCCCCCCAGGGATGACCTCGACCCCTTACGGAGCGCGCAATGCAGACTTTGTACCCGCAGATCAAACCCCACGCCCGGCACGATCTGGCCGTCGATGAAACCCACACGCTGTATGTCGACGAAAGCGGTTCGCCGGAAGGTTTGCCGGTTGTGTTCATCCACGGCGGCCCCGGCGCCGGGTGTGATGCCCAGAGCCGTCGGTATTTCGATCCAAACCTGTATCGCATTGTGACCTTCGACCAGCGCGGTTGCGGTCGCTCCACGCCCCACGCCAGCCTGGAAAACAACACCACCTGGGATCTGGTCGCCGACCTTGAGCGAATTCGCCAGCACCTGGGCATCGATAAATGGGTGTTGTTCGGCGGTTCGTGGGGCTCGACCCTGGCACTTGCCTACGCGCAAACCCATCCAGAGCGTGTGCACGGTCTGATTCTGCGCGGGATTTTTCTCTGCCGCCCGCAGGAAATCGAGTGGTTCTACCAGTGTGGCGCCAGTCGTCTGTTCCCCGATTACTGGCAGGACTACATCGCGCCAATTCCGCTGGACGAGCGCGAAGACTTGCTCTCGGCTTTCCATAAGCGCCTGATCGGCAACGACCAGATCGCCCAGATGCATGCAGCCAAGGCCTGGTCTACCTGGGAAGGCCGGACCGCCACTCTGCGCCCGAACCCGATGGTGGTCGATCGTTTCTCCGAGCCACAGCGCGCGTTATCGATTGCCCGTATCGAATGTCACTACTTCACCAACAATGCATTCCTTGAGCCCAACCAGCTGATTCGCGACATGGGCAAGATCGCCCATTTGCCTGGCGTGATCGTCCACGGTCGCTACGACGTGATCTGCCCGCTGGACAATGCCTGGGAACTGCATCAGAACTGGCCGAACAGTGAATTGCAGGTGATCCGTGACGCCGGCCATGCCGCTTCCGAACCTGGCATTACTGACGCACTGGTTCGCGCCGCCGATCTGATGGCCCATCGTATGCTCGACCTGGCCCCTGAAGAAGCATGAAGGGCCTGCTGCAGCGTGTGCGTGGCGCACGAGTCGAGGTAGCGGGGGAGGTGGTGGGTGCCGTCGATCAGGGATTGCTGGTACTGGTGGCGATTGAGCCCGAGGATACTCGGGCGAGCGCCGACAAACTTTTGCAGAAACTGCTTAACTATCGTGTGTTCAGTGACGCCGAGGGCAAGATGAATCTGTCCCTGGCGGATGTAGGCGGTGGGTTACTGCTGGTCTCACAGTTCACCCTGGCCGCCGATACCAGGAACGGGTTGCGTCCGAGTTTTTCGACCGCTGCCCCTCCGGCCTTGGGCGAGGAGCTTTTCGACTATCTATTAGGCAAAGCGAAACAGGTGCATGGCACTGTGGCATCAGGTAGATTCGGCGCGGATATGCAGGTGCACTTGGTCAATGACGGCCCGGTAACCTTCCTGTTACAGACCTGAAAGCGCTTGAAACATGTTTTTAAGGGCATTTCGACTATAAACAGGCGTTTTTCGCGATAAATACTTTGTTACCCCTGATGCGTTGTAACGCGGCCTACTAGATAATCGCGCGCTACGGGGATCAGCGTTCGTTGGTCCATTTTGACTTAGGTAGAGACTTGTCCTGAACCTCTTGGGGAATCATTTAGCCCCATAGGAGTCGGAACAATGCTCGCCAACTTGGCAAGAGTGGTCTGTAGGGTCGGTTTTTCCATGCCGCATTCCCCACTGGCACTTTAACTGGCCGTTGGTTTTTTGATCTGTTTTCGGCGAGGGTTGCTCGTGATTGTTAGTCCCTGTAATGCAAAATTGTCTGCCAAACGGTTACGAAGCGCTCTGGTAGCGGGCTCTGCACTGCTCTGCCTGCTCAGCGCCGGTCAGCTTTGGGCATTCAATCTGGATGATGTATCGGTCAAGGCAAAAGAGCTGGCCGGGCAGAAATACGAAGCTCCGCGCAGTAACCTGCCGAACGAGTTCCGCGAGATGAAATTCGCGGACTATCAAAAAATCCGCTTCCTGACTGAAAAAGCCGAGTGGGCCGATCAGAAGACTCCGTTCAAGCTGTCGTTCTATCACCAGGGTATGCATTTCGATACGCCGGTGAAAATCAACGAAATCACAGCCAACACCGTCGAAGAGATCAAATACGACCCAAGTCGTTTCGATTTCGGCGATGTGAAGTTCGATCCTAAAGCCACCGAACAACTGGGTTATGCCGGTTTCCGTGTGCTGTACCCGATCAACAAGGCTGACAAGCAAGACGAAATCATGACCATGCTCGGCGCGAGTTACTTCCGCGTTGTCGGCAAGGGGCACACCTATGGCTTGTCCGCTCGCGGCATGGCCATCGATACCGCTTTGCCGTCCGGCGAAGAATTCCCGCGTTTCACCGAGTTCTGGATTCAACAGCCAAAACCGGGTGACAAGCACCTGGTGATCTTCGCGCTGCTGGATTCGCCTCGCGCTACCGGTGCCTATCGCCTGACCCTGCGTCCGGGCAGCGACACCGTTGTCGACGTCAAGGCCAAGATGTTCCTGCGTGACAAGGTCACCAAGCTTGGCGTTGCGCCGCTGACCAGCATGTTCCTGTTCGGCGCCAATCAGCCGTCGAAAGTGCTGAACTACCGTCGCGAACTGCACGACTCCAGCGGTCTGTCGATCCATGCCGGCAACGGCGAGTGGATCTGGCGTCCATTGAACAATCCGAAACACTTGTCGGTGAGCAACTTCTCGATCGAGAACCCGCGTGGTTTCGGCCTGCTGCAACGTGGTCGTGACTTCAGCCACTACGAAGACCTCGACGACCGCTATGACAAGCGCCCAAGTGCCTGGATCGAACCAAAAGGCGATTGGGGCAAGGGCTCCGTCGATCTGGTAGAGATTCCGACTGCCGACGAAACCAACGACAATATCGTTGCGTTCTGGAGCCCGGAAAAACTGCCTGAACCAGGCCAGCCGCTGGAAGTCGCTTATCGCATGCACTGGACCATCGACGAAGCCGCGCTTCACGCACCGGACAGCGCCTGGGTTCAACAGACCCTGCGTTCCACGGGTGACGTGAAACAGTCCAACCTGATTCGTCAGCCGGACGGCAGCGTGGCTTATCTGGTGGACTTCGAAGGCCCGTCCCTTGCGGTATTGCCGGAAGCTACGGAAGTTCGTAGCCAGGTCAGCGTTGGCGAAAATGCCGAGCTGGTCGAGAACAGCGTACGTTACAACCCTGAAACCAAGGGCTGGCGCCTGACGCTGCGGATGAAAATCAAGGACCCGAGCAAGCCTACCGAGATGCGTGCTGCACTGGTCAAGAACGCCGTGACTGCCGACCTGGCCAAGACATCGTCGCCAGCCTCCAACTCTTCCGTCGCCAAGGCTGACAAGATCGCCGCTCGGCAGCAGGAGAAGCTGGCCAAGGAAGCGAAGGAAACCAAGCAAGCCGAGGCCAAGCAGGTTGAAGCCAAGCCGGCCGAAGCCAAGCCAGTCGCAGATTCCAAGGACACGGACAACAAAGACGCCAAGCAGCCAGTCGCTGCCGAAGCGGTCCCAGCCACACCGGAATCGGTACCGACTGAAGAAGTCCTGACCGAGACCTGGAGCTATCAGTTGCCTGCCGATGAGTAATTCTCAAGTACAGCCAGAGACTCTTGCCGAGTATCTGGCGCATCTGCCGATGACCGACCAGCAGCGCGCGGAACTCGCGGGTTGCCAGTCTTTCAGCGAATTGCATGAGCGCCTTTCGTCCTCGACATTCGACGCGCCGACCGAGGCTGCTCAAGCTTCGGTGGGTCGTCGCCTGACCCTGAACACTGCCGAAGAACTGGCCGACGCTGAAATGCTGATGCTCGACGCCAGCGGCCGGGTTTGCCTGCGGGCGACCCCGCCGATTCGTCGGACCAAAGTCGTGCCGGAGCCGTGGCGCACCAATATTCTGGTGCGTGGCTGGCGTCGTCTGACCGGTCGCACCAATCCGCCGGCCCCGCCCAAGGATGAAAATGTGCTGCCGGCGGCTCGCTGGCGCACCGTCGGTTCGATCCGTCGCTACATTCTGTTGGTACTGATGCTCGGCCAGACCATCGTTGCCGGCTGGTACATGAAAGGCATCATGCCGTACCAGGGTTGGTCGTTCGTCGACCTGAACGAAGTGCTGCATCAACCGCTGTCGCAAACGGCTACGCAAGTGCTGCCGTATGCGCTGCAAACCAGCATCCTGATTTTGTTCGGGATTCTGTTCTGCTGGGTATCGGCCGGTTTCTGGACCGCGCTGATGGGCTTCCTCGAGTTGCTCACCGGCCATGACAAATACCGCATATCCGGTAAAAGCGCCGGTAACGAGCCGATCCCCAAGAGCGCGCGCACCGCTTTGGTGATGCCGATCTGCAACGAAGACGTGCCGCGAGTGTTTGCCGGTCTGCGGGCGACCTTCGAGTCGGTCGCGGCCACGGGTGACCTGGATCGCTTCGACTTCTTTGTCCTCAGCGACAGTAACGACGCCGATATCTGCGTCGCCGAGCAACAAGCCTGGCTGGACGTCTGCCGCGAAGCCAAGGGCTTCGGCAAGATTTTCTATCGCCGCCGTCGCCGTCGCGTCAAGCGCAAGAGCGGTAACCTCGACGACTTCTGCCGTCGTTGGGGCGGTGATTACAAGTACATGGTGGTGCTCGACGCCGACTCCGTGATGAGCGGCGATTGCCTGACCAGTCTGGTGCGCTTGATGGAAGCCACTCCGGACGCCGGGATCATCCAGACCGCACCGCGCGCATCGGGCATGGATACGCTGTATGCCCGCATGCAGCAGTTCGCTACCCGGGTGTACGGTCCGCTGTTTACCGCCGGTCTGCACTTCTGGCAGTTGGGCGAATCCCACTACTGGGGCCACAACGCGATCATCCGCATGAAGCCGTTCATCGAGCACTGCGCCCTGGCGCCGTTGCCCGGTAAAGGCGCGTTTGCCGGTGCAATTCTGTCCCACGACTTCGTTGAAGCGGCGCTGATGCGCCGTGCCGGCTGGGGTGTGTGGATTGCCTACGACTTGCCGGGCAGCTACGAAGAATTGCCGCCGAACCTGCTGGACGAACTCAAGCGTGACCGTCGCTGGTGTCACGGCAACCTGATGAACTTCCGGCTGTTCCTGGTAAAAGGCATGCACCCGGTGCACCGTGCGGTGTTCCTGACGGGTGTGATGTCTTACCTGTCGGCACCGTTGTGGTTCTTCTTCCTCGTGCTGTCGACGGCGCTGCTGGCGACCAACACGCTGATGGAGCCGCAGTACTTCCTGGAGCCACGTCAGCTCTATCCGTTGTGGCCACAATGGCACCCGGACAAGGCGATCGCGCTGTTCTCGACCACCGTCGTGCTGCTGTTCCTGCCGAAGTTGTTGAGCATCATCCTGATTTGGGCCAAGGGCGCGAAAGAGTTCGGTGGCAAGTTCAAGGTAACGATGTCGATGCTGCTGGAGATGCTGTTCTCCATGCTGCTGGCGCCGGTACGGATGATTTTCCACACCCGCTTCGTGCTCGCCGCGTTTCTCGGCTGGGCCGCGACCTGGAACTCGCCGCAACGTGACGACGACTCCACGCCGTGGAGCGAAGCGGTCAAGCGCCACGGTCCGCAAACCTTGCTGGGCTTCTTCTGGGCCCTGCTGGTGATCTGGCTGAACCCGAGCTTCCTCTGGTGGCTGGTGCCGATCGTCGGTTCGTTGATGCTATCGATTCCGGTGTCGGTGATCTCCAGTCGAGTCGGCCTGGGCCTCAAGTCCCGTGACGAAAGCCTGTTCCTGATCCCTGAGGAATACAATCCGCCACAGGCGTTGGTGGCGACCGACCAGTACACCCACGAAAACCGTTGGCATGCGCTGAACGACGGCTTCGTCCGGGCAGTGGTCGATCCACAGCAGAATGCCTTGGCATGCTCGCTGGCGACTTCACGCCACCGTGAGGCCGAGCCGATCGAATGGCTGCGGATCGAACGGGTGCGTCATGCGCTGAAAGTCGGGCCAGAGGGTTTGAGCAACGATGAGCGGGTGCAACTGCTCAGTGACCCGGTAGCGCTGGGTCGCCTGCATGAGCAGGTCTGGAACGAAGCTCACCCCGAGTGGCTGCAAGCGTGGCGTAAGTCGGTGAAAGCCGATCCCCATGCGCCGCTGTTGCCGCTCAAGCCGCTGAGTGTGCAGCCTCAGTTGGCCTGATAAAAAACCCCGCGAAAGCGGGGTTTTTTTTGCGCTGATGATCGGCATCAGGCAGCAAATCCTTCAAGGACATGGAATAAGGCTCGATCGGTTCGACCGCGTCGCTCCCATCGCCAGCAGGCTGGCTCCCACAGGGGATTTGTGTACGCCACGGATCCAGTGTGGGAGCCAGCCTGCTGGCGATGACGGTCTTCCTGGCGACATAACTTTCGGATTTTGCTAAACCCATGAAACAGAAAGAAGCCCAATGGCCGATTCTTCGATGCACCGAAGGATCCGCGGGCGCACGCCTTCTTGCGCCAGGTTCTCTTACCTCAGTGCCTGTTCGATCGCTTTCGCGAGCAAGCCCGCTCCCACATTGGCTTTGTGATCGACACATATCCCCTGTGGGAGTGGGCTTGCCCGCGAAGGTCTCACCTCGGTCCTTTGCGAACCGTGGCATTCACATCACCTCAAACCTTGAACCTGCCCACCAGCATCTGCAGATGCGTCCCCAACCGTGCCAGTTCAACGCTGGACGCCGCGGTCTCTTCACTGGCTGCCGAGGTCTGCTCGGACACGTCGCGCACGTTCAGCACGCTGCGGTTGATCTCTTCGGCCACGGCACTCTGCTGCTCGGCCGCGGCGGCGATCTGCTGGTTCATCGACTGAATCGCCGACACGGTGCGTGTGATGCTTTCCAGCGAGCCACCGGCGCGGCGGGTCAGTTCGACGCTGCTGTCGGTCAGGCTGCGGCTGTTGTCCATGATGGTCGCGACTTGCTGGGTACCGGTTTGCAGGCCGACGATCAGCTCTTCAATTTCTTCGGTGGATTTCTGCGTACGCTGGGCCAGGCTGCGGACTTCGTCGGCGACCACCGCAAACCCACGTCCGGCTTCACCGGCACGGGCGGCCTCGATAGCGGCGTTGAGGGCCAGCAGGTTGGTTTGCTGAGCCACGGATTTGATCACGTCGAGCACGCTGCCGATCTTGTCGCTTTCGCGTTTGAGATGCCCCATGGCTTCGGTGGAGTTGCCGACTTCCGTGGCCAGGCGCTCGATCTGGGCGATGGCTTCGCCGACCACTTTGTCACCTTCGCGGGCCTGCTGGTCAGCGGCGACGGCCGCTTCGGACGCTTCTTCGGCGTTACGCGCAACTTCCTGCACGGTGGCGGTCATTTCGTTCATGGCAGTGGCCACCTGATCGGTCTCGACCTTCTGGCTGTTGACGCCAGCGCGGGTCTGCTCAGTGACTGCCGACAGTTCTTCGGCAGCGTTGGCGATTTGCGTGACGCCGTCACCGATGCCACCGATCAATTCGCGCAGGCCCAGTGTCATGCTCTGCATGGAGCGCTGTAGCTGGCCGAGTTCATCCTGACGCTCAGAGATCAGGTTTTGGGTCAGGTCGCCGGCAGCAACACGCTCTGCCACCTTGAGGGTCTGGCTCAGGGGAATCACGATCTGGCGGGTGATGGCCCACGCGGCAAGCATGCCGAAGGCCAGCGCCAGGACAGTGGCCAGTAGCAACAGGTTTTTGGCGTGCGCGGCGTCGGTGTCGCGGACGATGGTTTGCGACGCGGTGAGTTTTTTGCTGACATCGAGCAGGAGATCGCCTTGCACGGCCATGCGCTTAAGCGCGGCAGCGCTGGCTACCTGAGAGTCTCGGAACTGGCTGACGGCGGCGCGATAGGCCTTGAGCGAGTCAGTGGCCTGCTGCAGGTTGGCGATGTGCTGTTCCGGCAGTTTGGAGGGCAGGCTTTCGAGGTTCTTCAGCGCGTTGTCGATGGCGTCCAGCGCCGGTTGCTCGGCCTCGGTCTTGCCGCTGTAGGTGTAACCGCGCACCTGGAAACGCGCTTGCTGGATCAGTTTGCTCAGGTCGATCACGCTGTTGAAATCGGCGACGCTGTCACCTTGCAGCATGGATTTTTCGACCTCGGCGACACGGGCCACGGCGTTGTCGGCAGTGGCGCCGAGTTTGCTGCGGGCGTCTTCGCGGTGGGCGCCAGCCTGGGTCATGGCGGTGAAGGCTTGTTTGTACTCACTGACGGCGGCCAGTTGCTGGTCGATCATGGCCGCGTCGGCCGGTTGTTCGATCAGCGTGCGCGCGGTTTTCAAGCCGGTATCGAGTTGGCCGAGCAGCTCGTTGACCGCACCGGGGCCTTGGTCGCCGCGACGCATTTCGTAATCCAGACGGGCCAGGCGCAGGTCTTTGGTCAGGTCATTGAGGCTGGCAATAAACCCCAGCTTGTCACCGCGACTCATCACGCCGCTCAGGCCGGTCCAACCGGTGAAGGTGATCAACAAGGTAAGCAGCAGCACCAGACCGAAGCCGACACTCAGTTTGCGATTGACGCTGACGTTCCCCAGTTTCTCGGCTAGCCATCGGTACATGCTGCAACTCCCTCGAACCATTTGTTGGTTTTATGGGAACTGTGTCGGCTGGCAGCCGGGAATCTGTAGGTGCTGCCCATATACGGGCAGGCAAAATCACCTGTGGCGAGGGAGCTTGCTCCCGCTCGGCGGCGAAGCCGTCGTGAAACCGGTGGATGAGTTCTTATGGAGAAAAACGGTGGCCGCTTCGCGCCCAAGCGGGAGCAAGCTCCCTCGCCACAGGTAGGGTGTTTGACCTTAGAAAAGGCGGGCGAGCAGCGCGGTGACGGCGGTTTCGACCCGCAGGATGCGGTCGCCGAGTTGCACCGGTTGCAGGCCGGACTTGCCGAGCAGCTCGATTTCGTAAGGAATCCAGCCACCTTCGGGGCCAATGGCCAGGGTTACCGCTTCGTCCAGGCCGCGAGGGCAGGGCGGGTAATTGCCGGGGTGGCCGACGAGGCCGAGGGTGCCCTCGGTAATGGCTGGCAGACGGTCTTCGACGAACGGCTTGAAGCGTTTCTCGATGACAATCTGCGGCAGCACGCTGTCCCGGGCCTGCTCAAGGCCAAGGATCAACTGCTCGCGAATCGCCTCGGGCTCCAGGAACGGCGTTTGCCAGAAGCTCTTCTCGACGCGATAGCTGTTCACCAGAATGATTCGTGGCACACCCATGGCCGCCACGGTCTGGAACACCCTACGCAGCATTTTCGGCCGTGGCAGGGCCAGCACCAGGGTCAGTGGCAGCTTGGCCGGTGGAGGCTGGTCGAGTGTGACGCGCAGTTCGGCTTCATCGGCGTCCAGGCGCAGCAGTTCGGCCGAGCCCATCAGCCCGCCGATACGCCCCACCCGCAGGCTGTCGCCGACAACCGAACGGTGGACTTCCTGCATGTGCGTCAACCGGCGATCACGCAGGATCGCCCGGTCGGCCGCAATGAAGTCGGCCTCTTCGAGCAGCAGCAGGTTCACGGTTGAGTCGCTGGCGGCTGGTCGTTGGGGTCGTCGGCCGGTTGGTCGTCAGGGTGCTCGCCGCGCTTGCTGATCAGGCCGCCGAACAGAATGCCGATTTCAAACAGCAGCCACATCGGTACGGCCAACAGGGTCTGCGAGAAGATGTCCGGTGGCGTCAGGATCATGCCGACCACGAAGCAGCCGATGATCACGTACGGGCGGATTTTCCTCAGGTAAGCGACGTTGACCACGCCGATCCACACCAGCAGCACCACGGCCACCGGAATTTCGAACGCTACGCCGAAGGCGAAGAACAGCGTCATGACGAAGTCGAGGTAGCTGCTGATGTCGGTCATCATTTCCACGCCGGCCGGGGTGGCGGCGGCGAAGAATTTGAAGATCAGCGGGAACACCAGGTAATAGGCGAACGCCATGCCGGTGTAGAACAGCATGATGCTGGACACCAGCAGCGGCACCGCAATGCGCTTCTCATGCTTGTACAGGCCTGGCGCGATAAAGCCCCAGATCTGATGCAGGATCACCGGGATCGCCAGGAACAGCGAGACCATCATCGTCAGCTTCAGCGGCGTCAGGAACGGCGACGACACATCGGTGGCGATCATCGTCGCGCCCACAGGCAGGTATTGCCGCAGTGGTGTGGAGACGAAGGTGTAGATCTGCTGGGTGAAGGCAAACAACCCGGCGAAGATGATGAAGATCGCCGCTACACAGCGCAGCAGGCGGGTACGCAACTCGGTGAGGTGCGAAACCAGCGGCATGTGCTGGTCGTTTTCGGGGAGATCGCTCATGAGACTCGCGGCGGCAAAGTGGTGTCGTGAGGAGCCGGCGTTGTCGGCGCGGCGGCAGGAGCAACAGGTTCAGCCGGGGTGGTTGCAACAACGGGCGCCGGTTCAGCGGCTGCTACAACAGGTGCAGGTTCGGCAGCGGCCGGAGCATGAATCGTCTGCTCCGCCACAGGCTCAACCGGCTGAACCGGCGTGGCCTCCTGCTGAGTCGGCGTGAAGATCTTCCGCGCCTCCTGCTCCAGCGACAGAATGTGCTCGTTGTGCAGCTGCCGACGAATCTCGTCGGCACCGATTTCACGTTCAACTTCCTGTTTGATCGCGTTGAAGCTGCGCTTCAGACGGCCGACCCACAGGCCAGCGGTGCGCGCAGCACCCGGCAAACGCTCGGGACCCAGCACCAGCAGGGCCACGAGGCCGACGAGCAGCAGTTCAGAGAAGCTGATACCAAACATTAGTCAGTGCTCACACGTCTTTGCGGATCGGCTCTTCGACTTTTTGCGCCTGCACGTCGATGGTGTGCGGCTGGTTCACGGACTGAGTGGTCTGTGGCTGCGCGGGTGGAACCGGTTGGGCCGGTGTCACCGTCGGATCAGCTGGTTTGTCTTCATCGCTCATGGCTTTTTTGAAGCCCTTGATCGACTCGCCCACATCAGTGCCGAGGTTTTTCAGTTTCTTGGTGCCGAACACCAGCACGACAACAACCAGGATGACGATCCAGTGTTTCCAGTCAAAAATGCCCATGTCGCTGCTCCTCTCTAATAGTTGTTCAGGCGGACGGACGCGAGGCTTTCTCGACGTGTCCGGACAGACCGAAACGACGGTCCAGTTCATCGAGCACAGCCTGAGGATGCTGTCCCAGTTGGGCGAGCATGACCATGCTGTGGAACCACAAATCGGCGGTTTCGTAGATCACATCGCTGCAGTCACCGCTGATGGCGGCATCCTTGGCGGCAATGATGGTTTCGACCGACTCTTCGCCGACTTTTTCCAGAATCTTGTTCAAGCCCTTGTGGTACAGGCTGGCGACATACGAGCTGTCGGCGGCGGCGCCTTTGCGCTCTTCCAGCACCTGGGCCAGACGGGTCAATGTGTCACTCATGGGTGTGTCCTGCGCAGTAGATGGCGTGCGGGTCTTTGAGCACCGGGTCGACGGTTTTCCAGTCGCCGTTCTCGAAGACGCGATAGAAGCAGCTCTGACGACCGGTATGGCAAGCGATGTCGCCGATCTGCTCGACCATCAGGATGATCACGTCGGCGTCACAGTCCAGGCGCATCTCATGCAGGATTTGCACGTGGCCGGACTCTTCGCCCTTGCGCCACAGCTTGCCACGGGAACGTGACCAGTAAATGGCGCGGTTCTCGGCAGCGGTCAGTTCCAGCGCTTCACGGTTCATCCAGGCCATCATCAGGACGCGCCCGGTCTTGTGATCCTGGGCAATCGCCGGCACCAGGCCGTCGGCGTCCCACTTGATCTCGTCCAGCCAGTTTTTCATCTTCGACTCCGACAGCGGTTCCACACTTCATGAGTAGAACCCAAGCGTTGAAACAGTGTGCCAGCGTGTGGGGGCGCTGGCTATCGACGAACGACCAGATACAAACCGACCGCCACCATGATCCCGGCCGGCCAATGCCCCAGTTCGTTCAGCGGCCCGCCGGCAGCGAGTATGGTGCCGCCGGCCAGGTGCGCACATCCGAGCAGTCGCAGTAGCCAATCGTCCTTGCGACGGTGCCACGGAGGCGGCGGGTCGTAGGCGTGGGGCTGGGACATGCGTTCGAGCAGGTCGCGGGCCATGTTGGCCAGGTGCGGCAGTTGTTCGAACTGGCTCTGCACGTTGCCGATCAAGGCTTTGGGGCTGACGCGCTCACGCATCCAGCGTTCGAGGAACGGCTGGGCGGTGTTCCACAAATCGAGGTCCGGGTACAACTGACGGCCCAGGCCTTCGATGTTCAACAGGGTTTTTTGCAGCAACACGAGCTGCGGCTGCACTTCCATGTTGAAGCGCCGGGCGGTCTGGAACAGGCGCATCAGCACCTGGCCGAAAGAAATATCCTTTAACGGTTTTTCGAAGATCGGCTCGCACACGGTGCGGATCGCCGCCTCGAATTCGTTGAGTTTGGTTTCCGCCGGCACCCACCCCGAATCGATGTGCAACTGCGCCACACGACGGTAATCACGCTTGAAGAACGCGAACAGGTTGCGCGCCAGGTAGTCCTGGTCTTCCGGGGTCAGGCTGCCGACGATGCCGCAGTCGATCGCAATGTACTGCGGGCTCCACGGGTTCACGGTGCTGACGAAGATGTTGCCGGGGTGCATGTCGGCGTGGAAAAAGCTGTCGCGGAACACCTGGGTGAAGAAGATCTCGACGCCGCGTTCGGCGAGCATTTTCATGTCGGTGCGCTGGTCGGCGAGGGTCGCGAGGTCAGTGACCTGGATGCCGTAGATGCGCTCCATCACCAGCACTTTCGGCCGGCACCAGTCCCAATAGACTTGCGGCACGTAGAGCAGCTCCGAGCCGTCGAAGTTACGCCGCAACTGGCTGGCGTTGGCCGCTTCACGCAACAGGTCGAGTTCGTCGTAGATGGTTTTTTCGTAGTCCTGGACCACGTCCACCGGGTGCAGCAGGCGCGCGTCGGCCGAGAGTTTTTCGGCGGCGCGGGCGAGGATGAACAGCCACGCCAGATCCTGCGCGATGATCGGTTTGAGGCCCGGGCGGATCACCTTGACCACCACTTCTTCACCGGTTTTCAGCTGCGCGGCATGCACTTGCGCCACCGAGGCCGAGGCCAGCGGTTCGACGTCGAAGCGGCTGAAGACTTCGCTGATCTTTTTGCCGAGCTGTTCTTCGATCAGCCTGACCGACACTTGCGAGTCGAACGGCGGTACGCGGTCCTGCAGTTTCATCAGCTCATCGGCGATGTCTTCCGGCAGCAAGTCGCGGCGGGTGGACAGGATTTGCCCGAACTTGATGAAAATCGGTCCCAGGTCCTGCAACGCCAGACGCAATCGTGCGCCGCGGCTCAGGTCCAGCGTCTTGCGCGGGAACCAGCGCCACGGCAAGGCGTAGCGCAACGCCAACAGAAACCACGGCAGTGGCAGGGCGAACAACAGGTCATCGAGGCGGTAGCGAATCACAACGCGCTGGATGCGCAACAAACGGCGGACGGCAAGCAGCTTCATGCGTTATCGCTTGGGTCGAGGGATCGGGAGAGGCGCTCGAAACGCGCCTCGAGACGTTCCAGATCGAGTTTGATCTGGTCCAGTTCACTGAAACGGGCTTCGGCTTCGCGCTGACCGACGAGGGTGCGCGATTCTTCGGCCAGGTATTCGCCAAGGTTCTGATTGAGGCTGGCGAACCCTTGCTGATACCAGCGTGCGCGACTGCGCAGGTGACCGCCGAGCAGTTGCGTGGCGACAGGCCCCAGCCAGCGCGAGAGTTCGTACTCCCAGTCCAGTTCAAGGTCCTGAAGGATCGCCGCCAGTTCCAGCAGCACGCCGCTGTCGCCATCGAGTTCGACTTCAGGAGCATGCAGGATCGAAGTCTTGTCCTTGCTCATGGCCAGTTTCAACAGGCTGGAGGCCGGTGCGCGCAAGGTGCAGTCGGCGCCGGTTTCCCACTGGGAAGCCAGCATCAGGCCTTCGTCGCTGGGCAGGATGAACAGTTGCAGTGCCGGGCTGCGGCAGTCGACGGCAATCACCTTGCCACTCAAATGCGCCAGCCGCGGCAACGCCGTGCTGTCGAGACGCAGCACCCGGTTCAGACCGAGTTCAACGCTGGCGAGCAGGCCGGCCAGCAACATCAGGGCTTGATGCCACGGTGCAGGGCGACGATGCCTGCGGTCATGTTGTGGTAGGTCACGCGGTCGAAACCGGCTTCGACCATCATCGATTTCAGGGTTTCCTGATTCGGGTGCATGCGGATCGATTCGGCCAGGTAGCGATAGCTTTCCGAGTCGTTGGTGATCAGCTTGCCCATCAGCGGCATGAAGGCGAACGAGTAGGCGTCGTAGGCTTTGGACATCAGCGCGTTGGTCGGTTTGGAGAACTCCAGCACCAGCAAACGGCCGCCCGGTTTCAGCACGCGCAGCATCGAGCGCAGGGCGTCTTCTTTATGGGTAACGTTGCGCAGGCCGAAAGCGATGGTCACGCAGTCGAAATGGTTGTCCGGGAACGGCAGCTTTTCAGCGTCGGCCTGGACGAATTCGACGTTGCCGGCCACACCCAGGTCCAGCAGGCGGTCACGACCGACCTTGAGCATGGATTCGTTGATGTCGGCCAACACGACCTGGCCGGTCGGGCCAACGAGGTGCGAGAACTTCTTGGTCAGGTCGCCCGTGCCGCCGGCGATGTCCAGCACGCGGTTACCGGTGCGAACGCCCGACAGCTCGATCGCGAAACGCTTCCACAGACGGTGCATGCCGCCAGACAGGAGGTCGTTCATCAAGTCGTACTTGGCGGCTACCGAGTGGAATACCTCAGCGACTTTTTCCGCTTTCTGGCTTTCCGGAACGTTTTTGAAGCCGAAGTGAGTGGTGGGTTCGGCATCGCTGCCTTTGCGCTGATCAGTCATATCGCTGTCACCAAAAGAGAATGCGGGACATTCTAATCCTGGTGGCCTGCTTTGTCTTGGCAAGGCTGCAGGTAAGATAGCTAACCGCCGGGACGTTTTGCCGCAGTAGCGGTCAAGATGCTTCAGGAAAGTATTCATAAAGCAGGAGTCATTCGATGGCCCGTATTAGTGTTGAGCGTGCCCATGGCCTGGGTAAGGAAGCGGCCCGCGAGAAGGCTGATCTGTTGGCGCAGAAACTGTCCGATCAATATGGCCTGGAGCCGCAATGGTCCGGCGACACCCTGAACCTCAAGCGTTCCGGTGTGAAAGGCGCGGTGTATGTGGGCGAGGACTCGATCAAGGTCGATGTCGAACTGGGTCTGTTGATGTCAGCCATGAGCGGCACCATCAAATCGGAAATCGAAAAGGCGCTGGATAAAGCGTTGGCCTGATTGAAATCCCTTCCCCTGTGGGAGTGAGCCTGCTCGCGATAGCGGTCTGTCAATCAACATTGATTTCGACTGATAGACCGCTATCGCGAGCAGGCTCACTCCCACATTTGTTTTGTGGTGTGCCCAAGGGTTTGTGTCAGTTGTTAGGGTGCCGTTTCTAATTATTCTCACTACTTTGTGCCTGAGCCCGACGCTTTCGCGGGCAGTTCCTCAAACCTTCTGCGCGTGAGGTGCACCATGGCCAAAGTTATTTTGAAGAAAAAAATCGACGCTTCGACGACTGCTCTGAGCGACGTTAAATCTTATGCCCGCAAGATCTGGCTGGCAGGCCTGGGTGCCTACACCAAGGTCGGCCAAGAGGGCAGCGAGTACTTTCAAGAGTTGGTAAAGGCTGGTCAAACTGTTGAAAAGAAAGGCAAAAAAGTAGTTGCCGAGAAGCTTGAAGCGGCCAATGCCGAGATCGATGAAGCCAAGAGTGAAGTGAGCACTTTCAAAGGCAAGGTCGAACTTCAACTCGACAAGGTCGAGAAGGCTTTTGACTCGCGTGTCGCAAGTACCTTGAATCGTATCGGCATTCCGTCTAAACATGACGTTGAGACACTCTCTGCCAAGCTCGATGAGCTGACGGCATTGCTCGAACGCGTCGCGCGTAAATCTTAAGGAGAACGGGATGGCTGGTAAAAAGAACACCGAAAAAGAAGGCAGCTCGTGGATTGGGAAAGTCGAAGACTACTCCCGCAAAATCTGGCTGGCTGGTTTAGGCGTGTACTCGAAGATCGACACTGACGGCAGCAAGCTCTTCGATGCATTGGTTAAAGACGGCGAGAAAGCCGAGAAGCTCACCAAGAGCGCTGTCGGCAAAAAAGTCGATGCTGCCAAGGACTCTGCTACGTCGGCCAAGTCGCGCATCAGCGGTGTGAAAGATCGCGCACTGGGCAAGTGGGATGAGCTGGAAGGGGCTTTCGACAAGCGTCTGAACAGCGCCATTTCGCGCCTGGGTGTACCGAGCCGCAATGAAGTCAAGGCACTGCACAGCAAGGTCGATACCCTGACCAAGCAAATCGAAAAACTCACCGGTGCCAAGGTAGCGCCTGTTGCGGCGAAAACCGCGGCGGCCAAACCTGCAGCCAAGTCGGCTGCCAAACCACTGGCCAAAGCTGCCGCTAAACCGGCTGCCAAACCAGCGGCCAAAACTGCCGCAGCGAAACCTGCAGCGGCCAAGGCAGCAGCAAAACCAGCCGCTAAACCGGCTGCCAAAACTGCAGCGGCCAAACCCGCTACCAAGCCAGCGGCCAAACCTGCCGCAGCGAAGAAGCCAGCGGTGAAAAAGCCGGCAGCGCCGAAAGCGGCTGCACCAAAACCAGCAGCGGCTGCCGCCAAACCGGCAACCCCGGCCCCGGTCAGTGCATCGAACTCCGCAACTGCGCCGACCCCTGCTGCAACCCCGACTGTCGCGCCAGTTCCTTCGACGCCAACCAGTCAGTCCTGATTCCAGGGCTCAAGAAAACGCCCGGCCTGCAAAGGTCGGGCGTTTTTTTGTGCACAGATTAATGAACACCACAGGGTTACTCGTGTTCTTCGAGGTATTGAAGGGCCATCTGCTCCGTCGCGACCTTGATCGGCGGCAACAGATGCGGCGCCACCAGCATCATGATCTGGTACACCACCAATCTCACCTCGCCCTCGCGATCAAGAATCCGCTGATAGTCCAGCGAGAACAGCAGCGTCATGGTGATCTGTTCCACCAACTGCCCCAACGCCTGGGTATCGCTGACCAATTGCCCCTGAGCCTTCAATCGAGCGAGCAACGAAGCCAGTGTGCGCTTCAGCGCATTGAGCAGGTTGCGTATGCCCTTGGCCAGTTTCGGCAAGCGCCCGGCGAGGTTCGACAGGTCCTGGAACAGAAACCGGTAATGGGCCAGGCGTTCGACGATCAGGTGCAGGAACAACCAGTAATCTTCCGGTGCCAGCTCCACATCGGCCGGGGGATCGAGCAGGGGCGCCAGTTCGGCCTGGAAGCGCTCGAACAGTCCGAGAATCAACGGCTCCTTGCCGTGAAAGTGGTAGTAGAGGTTGCCCGGGCTGATGCCCATTTCGTTGGCCACTTCCATGGTGGAGACGTTCGGCTCGCCCTTGTGATTGAACAACTGCAAAGCACATTCGAGAATCCGGTCGCGGGTTTTCATCCAGTCTTCTTAATGGTTCGTTGAACGTCAGCGCACACGCACGTAAGTACCGGGTGCTGCCTCCATCGGTGGATAGTTCTGGTTGCCAAGCACCATGCGTGTCTCTTTTTGCGCACCTGAACGTTCTTGAATCCAGCCCAGCCATTGGGTCCACCAACTGCCATCGACTTGCTTGGCGTCGTAATACCAGGCCCGTGGGTCAGTGCTCAGCTTCGTGCTCTCGACGAAGTGGGCTTTCGGGTTTGAGGGTGGGTTGAGAATGCTCTGCACATGCCCGCTGTTGGACAACACGAAGCGCCGTTCGCCACCCAGCAGCAGGGTCGAGCGATACACCGCATCCCACGGGGTGATGTGGTCGTTGATGCCGGCGACGCTGAAACTGTCGACGGTGACTTTCTGCAAATCGATCGGCGTGCCGCACACTTCCAGACCACCCGGATGACTCAGCGGGTTGTGTTTGAAGAAGTCCAGCAAGTCGCCGTGCAAGGCTGCCGGCAAACGTGTGTTGTCGTTGTTCCAGTAGAGGATGTCGAACGCCGGAGGTTCTTTGCCCAACAGGTAGTTGTTAACGAAATAGCTCCAGATCAAATCGTTGGGGCGCATCCAGGCGAAGACCTTGGCCATGTCGCGGCCGTCCAGCACGCCTTTCTGATAGGAGCGACGCTTGGCCGCTTCAAGCGTCTGTTCGTCGGCGAAGAGGGTCGCAGGCGAGTCCATCTGGCTGTCGAGCAGGCTCACGAGATAGGTCGCGCTGGACACCCGCCGAAGTTGTCGCTTGGCCTGCAAATGGCCTTGCAGGGCGGCAATGGTCAGCCCGCCCGCGCAGGCGCCCATCAGGTTGACCTCGCGGGCGCCAGTGATCGCCCGGCACACATTCATCGCTTCTTCGACGGCTTCGACGTACGTGGACAGCCCCCATTCGCGATGACGCACATCCGGATTGCGCCAGCTGATCATGAAGGTTTGCAGGCCGTTCTTCAGGGCGAACTGGACGAAGCTGTTGTGCGGGCTCAGGTCGAAAATGTAGTACTTGTTGATCTGTGGCGGCACCACCAGCAGCGGTTTGGAATACTGCTTTTCGCTCATGGGCTTGTACTGGATCAACTCCAGCAGCTCATTGCGAAACACCACGGAGCCCGTAGTGGTAGCGACTGTTTTGCCGACTTCGAAAGCTTGCTTGGTGACTTGTCTGGGCAGGCCGTCGTTGTGCAGTAAATCATCGACCAGGTGGCTGATGCCTCGCACCAGGCTGTTGCCGCCGGAGTTGAAGATCTCCTTGATCGCCATTGGATTAAGCAGGCTGTTGGACGGTGCCATGGCGTCGTTGAGCAAGGCGAACGCGAAGTGCGCGCGGGCGCGATCGTCCGGGGTCATGTTGCTCTCGTCGATCCACTGTTTGACCTGCTTCTGCCAGCTCAGGTAGGCCTGCAAGCTACGGCGATAAAAAGGATTGAGGCTCCACGCCGGGTCGGCAAAGCGATTGTCCTGCGGATTGGTCGGGTACAAGGTTTCACCCAGCAGGATTCGGCCCAGTTGACCGCCTAGCTTCAAGGCGTGTCGGGCGGTGTGCACCGGGTTGCGCAATCCATGGGCGGCAACGCTGCGCAGGGTCGAAAACAGATCCCGACCACGCAGACCGGTAATTGCACTTTGCGCATTAATGAACGCGGCGGGAGTGGATAGAAATTCCCTCGCTGGCTTTTCGCGCATGAATCAACACTCCTTCGTCTTCAGGCCAAATACAGATACACCGAACCAGAACACCATAGACGCTGTTGCGGATTGTTGCGCGGCGCTGCGTCTTCCCGACCCCTTTTTGTAACAAAAGCCAGGGCCGATTAGCCGCCCAATGGCGCCGGATGCGGATGCATCACGGCACGCTGACGTTCTTCCTGGAGAAACTTCATGATGATCGGTGCCACTGCTTCGGCCCGGGTAATCAGGAACAGATGCCCGTCATCGATGATGTGCAACTGGGCGTTGGGAATCCGCCAGGCCAGTAAGCGCATGTTGACCAACGGGATCAGCGGATCGTCGTCACCGGCCAGTATCAGGGTTGGCTGGTGGATCTTGTGCAGCCAGTGAATGCTGGTCCAGCCGAGGCCGGCGAACAGCTGCCAGTAGTAACCGAGCTTGCCTGCCGAGCGGACCTTGGCGGCATGGCTGGCGGCCAGGGTCGGATCACGACGGAACGCACCGCCATAGATCATCGGCGCAATGCGAATCACGTGGGATGGCTGGATATAGCGTCGTGGGCTGGCCATCATCCACAGGACTTTAGGCTTGCCCGGCACCATCACCGTGCCAGCCGCCGTGGCCGCCAGAACGAGTTTCTTGCAGCGCTCGGGATAGTCGTAGGCGAACTGCTGCGCCAGGGCGCCACCCCACGACACGCCAATCACGTTGACTTGCCCGTAGTCGAGATAGTCGAGCATCCGCGCCGTGAGTTTTGCCAGGCCCGGAAAGCGATACGGTTGCCTTGGCGTCGACGAACCGCCGACACCAGGAACGTCGAAGGCGATGACCTCAAGGTCCGGGTCCAACGCCGCGACGAACGGAAACACCAGCTCCAGGTTGGCGCCGATGCCGTTGAAAATCAGCAAGGGCGTCAAGTGAGGCTTGCCGGGGCGTACCGCCGTGCGGAGGGTCTGGCCATCCAGGTCGACGGTACGAAATATGAACGGTTGCGGCATGCTTCAAGCCCTGTGGGGTCACTCTCTCAATTTCACCCCCGATCCCCTGTGGGAGCGGGCTTGCTCGCGAATGCGTCAGGTCAGTCGACATCACTGTTGAATGATCAATCGCTTTCGCGAGCAAGCCCGCTCCCACAGGGGCGCGAGGTGTGTCAGTTACCGCTCATGCACATACGTGCCTGGTGCAGCTTCACCTGCTGGATAAGCCTTGTTGCCCAGTTTGGTCGGGGACTTTTTCAGCTCGCCCGAACGCTCGGCTTGCCATGCCTGCCAGTGCAACCACCAGGAATCGGTGTGCTTGGTGGAATTTTCTTGCCACTCCTCGGCCTTGACCGGCATTTCGGAGCTGGTCATGTAGCGCGATTTCGGATTGCCCGGCGGGTTCAGAATGCTCTGGATATGCCCGCTGCTGGACAGCACGAACTCAACCTTGCCACCGAACAGTTGTGCCGACTTGTAGCAGGACTTCCACGGAGTGATGTGGTCGTTGGTTCCGGCCAGGGAGTAGATGTCGGCAGTGACCTGCTTCAGATTGATCGGCGTACCGCACACTTCCAGTGCATCAGGACGGATCAGTGGGTTGGTCTTGAACATCTCGATCAGGTCGCCGTGGAACGCAGCGGGCAACCGTGTGGTGTCGTTGTTCCAGAACAGGATGTCGAACACCGGCGGCTCGTTGCCCAGCAGGTAGTTGTTGACCCAATAGTTCCAGATCAGGTCGTTGGGGCGCATCCAGGCGAAAACTTTCGCCATGTCGCGGCCTTCCAGTACGCCGGCCTGGTAGGAGTGGCGCTTGGCGGATTCGAGGGTCTGCTCGTCGACGAACAGTGCCACGTCGCTGTCCAGGGTGGTGTCCAGCACGCTGACCAGCAGCGTCAGGGCGTTGACCTTTTTCTCGCCGAGTGCGGCGTAGTGGCCCAGCAAGGCGGTGCAGGTGATACCGCCGGAGCAGGCGCCGAGCATGTTGATGTCTTTGCTGCCGGTGATCGCGGTGACCACGTCGACGGCTTCCTTGAGCGCTTCGATGTAGGTCGACAGGCCCCACTCACGCTGCTCCTTGGTCGGGTTGCGCCAGCTGACGATGAACGTCTGCATGTTGTTGCGCAGGCAGAAGCGCGCCAGGCTCTTGTCCGGACTCAGATCGAAAACATAGAACTTGTTGATCTGCGGTGGTACCACCAGCAGTGGGCGCTCGTGCACCTGTTCGGTGGTCGGCCGGTACTGGATCAGTTCCAGCACGTCATTGCGAAACACCACCGCGCCTTCGGTGACGCCCAGGCTCTTGCCGACCTCGAACGCGCCCATGTTGACCTGGCTCGGCATGCCGCCGTTGTGCACCAGGTCCTTGGCCAGATGGGAGAGGCCGTCGAGCAGGCTTTTACCGCCGGTTTCGAAGAAGCGTTTGACCGCCGCCGGGTTGGCCGCACTGTTGGTCGGGGCCATGGCTTCGGTCATGAGGTTGATCACGAAATGCCCGCGTGCGACGTCCTTGGGCGAGAGATTGCTTTCGCCGATCCAGTCGTGGAGTTCCTTGCGCCACGCCAGGTAAGTTTGCAAATAACGTTTGTAGAGCGGGTTCTGACTCCAGGCCGGGTCGTGGAAGCGACGGTCATCGCTTGTCGGTTGCAGCGCAGATTTGCCGAACAGCACGTTCTTCAGTTCGATACCGAAATGAGCGACATGCTTTGCACTATGAATCGGTTGTTTGATGGCCTGGGTCAGCACCATACGGGCAGAGCCCAACAGATCTTTTCTACGCAGTCCAACGACGGGATTCAGCCCCAAGGTATTTTCCGAGGCCTGAAGTTTCAGGTCATCGTTATTCTTGTTACTCATCTACGACGCTCCATTGTCCTGAGACGAGTACCTGGGTCCAGCTGTGCAGTCCACAGCCAGTGCCAGGTACTACTGCTCGGGTGACCGTTAATTCTGCATCGCTGCTTTTTAGTTCAGAGAGCACTGCAGGTACCTTGCCAGCACCATTGGTTACCCGAGTTTAATTTTTTTCGCAAGCAGGCCAATCGTTGGCCCAAACGCGGAGCATTCAAACAGATGGAATTAGAAAATGCCTTCTAATGAGCGAGAGGCCCGAGTTAGAGCATCAGCTTGACGATGGATTCGTTCGGGTCGCGGGTCTTTCCGGCGGCTTTGAGTTCGGCAAGATAATCGTTCCAGAGATCCTCTTGGCGCACGCCCAGCTGGTACAGATATTCCCAAGTGAACAGGCCGCTGTCGTGGCCGTCGTCGAAGGTCAATTTCAGTGCGTACTGACCGGCCGGTTCGACCTTGGTCAGGCCTACGCCGATCTTGCCAAATTGCAGGATAGGTTTGCCGTGGCCCTGGACCTCGGCGGAAGGAGAGTGCACGCGCAGGAACTCGGCGGGCAGGTGATGTTCCTCGCCGGACGCGTATTTCAGCGACAGGGTTTTCGAGGCTTTGTGCAGTTTGATGTCGGTGGGGAGTTGGGTCGTCATGGGGCCGGTCGTCCGTCTTAATGGAGGCCCTGTGTCGGCGGGTGATCCTGTGGCGAGGGAGCTTGCTCCCGCTCGGCTGCGCAGCAGTCGTAAATCCGGCGAATGGGGTCTTGCTGATAAACCGCATTCGCCGATTTTGGGGCCGCTTCGCGACCCAGCGGGAGCAAGCTCCCTCGCCACAGAAGCCCGCTCACACAGAATGTGACCTACAGGATATAACGGGACAGGTCTTCGTTCTGCGCCAATTCGCCCAAGTGGCTGTTGACGTATTCGGCGTCGATCATGATCGGCTTTTCGTCGTGGGCGCTGGCCAGATCGCCGGCGCTGAACGACACCTCCTCAAGCAGGCGTTCCAGCAGCGTGTGCAGGCGACGGGCGCCGATGTTCTCGGTCTTCTCGTTGACCTGCCAGGCGATCTCGGCGATGCGCTTGATGCCGTCCGGCTGGAACTCGATCACCAGGCCTTCGGTTTTCAGCAGGGCGCAATACTGCTCGGTGAGCGACGCGTGCGGCTCGCTGAGAATGCGTTCGAAATCTTCAGGCGTCAGCGCCTTGAGTTCGACACGAATCGGCAGACGACCTTGCAGCTCTGGCACCAGATCGCTCGGCTTGCTCAGGTGGAACGCACCGGACGCGATGAACAGGATGTGGTCGGTCTTGACCATGCCCAGTTTGGTGTTGACGGTGCAACCTTCGATCAGCGGCAGCAAGTCACGCTGTACGCCTTCACGGGAGACGTCGACGCCACCGGAGTTGCCGCGCTTGGCGACTTTGTCGATTTCGTCGATGAACACGATGCCGTGTTGCTCGACCGCTTCCAGTGCCTTGGCCTTCAACTCTTCTTCGTTGACCAGGCGACCGGCTTCTTCGTCGCGCACCAGTTTCAGCGCTTCCTTGACCTTGATCTTGCGGCTCTTGCGTTTGCCCTTGCCCATGTTGGCGAACAGGCTCTGCAACTGGTTGGTCATCTCTTCCATGCCCGGTGGCGCGGAAATATCGACACCGGTCACTTCGGCGACTTCGATTTCGATCTCTTTGTCATCCAGCTGACCTTCGCGCAGGCGCTTGCGGAACAGTTGGCGGGTGTTGGAGTCAGCGGACGATCCGGCGTCTTCGTTGCTGAAACCCATGCGTGCCGGTGGCAGCAGGGCGTCGAGGATGCGATCTTCGGCGGCGTCTTCGGCGCGGTGGCGAACCTTGGTCATTTCCTGTTCGCGCAGCAGCTTGATCGCCGCGTCGGCCAGGTCGCGAATGATCGATTCAACGTCGCGGCCGACATAGCCGACTTCGGTGAACTTGGTCGCTTCGACCTTGATGAACGGCGCGTTGGCCAGTTTCGCCAGGCGACGGGCAATCTCGGTTTTACCGACACCGGTCGGGCCGATCATCAGGATGTTTTTTGGTGTGACTTCAACGCGCAGCTCTTCAGGCAGCTGCATCCGGCGCCAGCGGTTACGCAGCGCGATGGCGACGGCGCGCTTGGCATCGTCCTGGCCGATGATATGGCGATTGAGTTCGTGGACGATTTCACGGGGAGTCATGGACATAGTAATTGGCGGTCCTCAGGTAAAAGTGAGCCGTGGCGTGGTGGCCAAGACAGGCTTACTCAGCGAGGTCCTGCTCCTCAATGGTGAAGGTGTGGTTGGTGAATACACAGATGTCGCCGGCGATGCCGAGGGCGGTTTCGACGATTTCCCGGGCTGACAGGTCGGTTTTCTTCAGCAGTGCGCTGGCGGCGGCCTGGGCGTAACCGCCACCGGAACCCATGGCGATCAGACCTTCTTCGGGTTCGACCACGTCGCCGTTGCCGGTGATGATCAGAGAAGCGTCTTTGTTCGCGACCGCGAGCATGGCCTCGAGGCGGCTGAGGGAGCGGTCAGTGCGCCATTCTTTGGCGAGTTCGACAGCGGCGCGAACCAGGTGGCCCTGATGTTTCTCAAGCTGGCCTTCGAAACGCTCGAAGAGGGTGAAGGCGTCAGCGGTGGCCCCGGCAAAACCGGCGATCACCTGGCCGTGGTACAGGCGGCGAACTTTCTTCGCGTTGCCTTTCATCACGGTATTGCCCAGAGAAACCTGGCCGTCGCCGCCCATGACGACTTTGCCGTGGCGGCGAACTGAAACGATGGTGGTCAAGGGAGAGTCTCCACGCAGCGGGGCGAAAATGCCTTATGCCAACTCATATGGGGGTGGTGGAGAGGATTTCAACTGCAGGAAGGGAGAGGGGACGAGCGGTGTGTCAGTGGCAAAGAAGGGGGCGGGTGAGTTCCTGTGGCGAGGGAGCTTGCTCCCGCTCGGCTGCGAAGCAGTCGTAAACCCGGCCTTCACGGTCCGTCTGACGGATCGCGGTGGCCGGATTTGGGAGTGCTGCGCACTCCAGCGGGAGCAAGCTCCCTCGCCACAAAAGCAGGCTGTTTATTGATCGTTCCCACGCTCTGCGTGGGAATGCCTCAAGGGACGCTCCGCGTTCCAGCTCTGGAAAGGACGCGGAGCGTCCCGGGCTGCATTCCTTTGCTGCGCGTGGGAACGATCATGAAGGGTTAGCGGCTTTGGCGTTGTTGTAACAACAGGTTGCTGAACCCGCTGCCAGCCAGTTGTTTCTGGGCGGTGGTCAGTTGTTCGCGATTACTGAACGGACCAACCAGCACCCGATACCAGGTTTCGTCCTTAACGGTGCCGGATTCAACCGCCACCGCCTGACCGAGCAGGATGATCTGGGCCCGAACCTTGTCCGCATCAGCTTCCTTGCGGAACGAACCGGCCTGCAGGAAGAACTTGGTCACCGGCGCCGCTTTGGACACCGGTGGCGCTGGCGGCGGGGTAATCCCGGCCAGGGCGGCCTGAGCCCGCGCGGTATCGATCTTGGCCGCTTGCTCGGGCGTAACCGGTGTCGTCGGAATGGCCGGCACTTGTGGTGTCGGCAGGGTTTTCTCCGGCACCGCATCCGGCGGCACGATGACTTCCGATTCCGGCAGCAACGTGTAGAAGTCGTACTTCGGCTTCACCGGTTGCGTCGGGCTCGGCGGGGTCTTGTTGGCCTCGGCGATCTTGGCTTTCTGCTGCTCGACCTTCTCGCGCTTGACGCTCTCGCTACCCTTGCCCGGTTCCAGTTTCATCAGGAACACCAGAAAAGCGCCGACCGTCAGGCCGATGGCCATCCACAGCCAACCCGGGATCGGTTGCTTTGCAGGAGCTTGGTAACGGCTGGCGCCACGCTTGGGTGCTGGTTTTTTCTTGGCAGCCAACTTACATACGCTCCAGAGTTTCCAGACCCAAGAGTTCCAGGCCTTGCTTGAGAGTGCGACCGGTCAGCGCGGCGAGGCGCAGGCGGCTCTGCATTTGTGCCGGGGTCTCGGCGCTGAGGATCGGGCAGTTCTCGTAGAAACTGGAGAACAGGCCGGCGACATCGTACAGGTAGGTGCACAGGATGTGCGGCGTGCCTTTGTCGGACACGTTGTTCAGCACTTCGCCGAACTGCGCGAGCTTCGCCGCCAGTTCGTGTTCGTGCGGGGCTTCGAGGACGATCTGGCCTTCGACTTCGCTGAAGTCCTTGCCGAGTTTGCGGAACACGCCGGCCACGCGGGTGTAGGCGTACAGCAGGTACGGCGCAGTGTTGCCTTCGAAGTTCAGCATCAGGTCGAAGTTGAAGCTGTAGTCGCTGGTGCGATGCTTGGACAGGTCGGCGTATTTCACCGCGCCAATGCCCACGACCTTGGCGATGTTGCGCAGTTCGTCTTCGGCAAGTTCCGGGTTCTTTTCTTTCACCAGGTTGTAGGCACGCTCCTGGGCTTCGGTCAGCAGGTCGATCAGCTTCACGGTGCCGCCGTCACGGGTCTTGAACGGACGGCCGTCGGCGCCGTTCATGGTGCCGAAGCCCATGTGTTCCATTTCCATCGGGTGCGTCACGAAGCCGGCCAGGCGCGCGACCTGGAACACTTGCTGGAAGTGCAGGGCCTGGCGCTGGTCGACGAAGTACAGCGCACGATCGGCCTTCAGCACACCGCTGCGGTAACGCACGGCCGCCAGGTCGGTGGTGGCGTAGAGGTAACCGCCGTCAGCCTTGACGATGATCACCGGCAGCGGGTCGCCGTCGGCGTTCTTGAACTCGTCGAGGAACACGCACTGGGCGCCGTTGCTTTCGACCAGCAGGCCGGCGGCCTTGAGGTCGTTGACCACGTTGATCAGGTCGTCGTTGTAGGCGCTTTCGCCCATCACGTCAGCCATGGTCAGTTTGACGTTCAGCAGTTCGTAGATTTTCTGGCAGTGCGACAGCGAGATGTCTTTGAACTTGGTCCACAGCGCCAGGCAGTCCGGGTCGCCGGCTTGCAGCTTGACCACCAGGCCACGGGCGCGATCGGCGAATTCTTTGGATTCGTCGAAGCGTTGCTTGGCGGCGCGGTAGAAGTTTTCCAGGTCCGACAGCTCGTCGCTGGTGATCGGGTTTTCCTGCAGATACGCCATCAGCATGCCGAACTGGGTGCCCCAGTCGCCAACGTGGTTCTGGCGGATCACTTCGTCGCCGAGGAATTCCAGAACCCGCGCCACGCCGTCGCCGATGATGGTCGAGCGCAAGTGGCCGACGTGCATCTCTTTGGCCAGGTTCGGTGCCGACAGGTCGACGACAGTGCGCTGCACCGGACCCGCCTTGCGCACGCCGATGTGGGCATCGGCCAGGGCGGCGTCCAGGCGAGTGGCCAGGGCCTGGGTGTTCTGGAAGAAGTTCAGGAAACCGGGACCGGCGATTTCGGTCTTGGTGACATTTTCGTCAGTCGGCAGCGCGGCGATGATTTTCTCGGCCAGGTCGCGCGGCTTCATGCCAGCTGGCTTGGCCAGCATCATGGCGATGTTGCTGGCGAAATCGCCGTGAGTCTTGTCGCGGGAGTTTTCCACCTGGATCGCCGGCGACAGGCCTTCAGGCAACACACCTTCGTTGACGAGTTGGGTGATGGCTTGTTGGATCAGCTGGCGAATGGTGTCTTTCATGGTGTTCTCTTTCGACCGCAAGCGCGGCGGCGCCTGGATGCGCTAGTGGAAAAACTGGGCATTATCCGTTGCGAAGACGGGCTTGCCAACTATAGCGGGCAGGTTATGGATATGTGGTGACAAATCGACCGCTATCGCGGGCAAGCCCGCTCCCACAGGGTAAGTGGTATGACGTAGAGCAAGTGAACAACGCAGATCCCTGTGGGAGCCGGGCTTGCCCGCGATAGCGATCTTGAATTCAATACAAATCGACCGGATCCACATCCAGCGACCAGCGCACCGCCCGCCCACTCGGCATCTGCTCCAACACCAGCAACCAACTGCTCAGCAATCGATGCAGCGGCGCCCTGGCCGTGGCTTGCAGCAACAACTGCGCGCGATAACGCCCGGCCCGGCGCTCCATCGGTGCCGGCACTGGCCCCAGCAACTCAATCCCGGTCAGATTCTGCTCGGCCAGCAAACGCTCGGCCTCGCTGCACGCCTCATCCAGGAAGCCTTCAGCTTGCCCCGGTTTGTGCGCTTCGGCCCGCAGCAGCGCCAGGTGCGCAAACGGC
The DNA here is from genome assembly GCF_058788075.1 of Pseudomonas sp. FW305-20. Classification (NCBI taxonomy): domain Bacteria; kingdom Pseudomonadati; phylum Pseudomonadota; class Gammaproteobacteria; order Pseudomonadales; family Pseudomonadaceae; genus Pseudomonas; species Pseudomonas sp. FW305-20. The sequence goes on from NZ_JBYTAJ010000023.1 coordinate 30,518, forward strand.
GGCAGCCCCGCCGAGCGACGTTCGCTCAACGCTTGTTCGGCAAAGGCGAAATAGCCCTGTTCAGTCAATTGCACCAGCAGCGGATGGTCGGCCAGGTGCGTCTGGATGATCACTTTGCCCGGCTCTTCAGCCCGGCCCGCACGCCCGGCCACCTGGACGATCAACTGCGCCATGCGCTCGCTGGCGCGGAAGTCGCCGGAAAACAGCCCGCCGTCGGCATCGAGAATCGACACCAGCGTCACCCGTGGAAAGTGGTGCCCTTTGGCAAGCATTTGCGTGCCGACCAAAATGCACGGCTGGCCCTTCTGAATGGTCGTGAACAGCTGATTCATGGCGTCTTTGCGCGAAGTGCTATCGCGGTCGACCCTCAGCACCGGGACGTTCGGAAACAAAATCCCCAATCGTTCTTCGGCGCGCTCGGTGCCGGCGCCGACTGGTCGCAAATCGACCTTGCCGCATTTCGGGCAATGCCGAGGAACGCGTTCGACGTAGCCGCAATGGTGGCAGCGCAGTTCGCCGGAGCGCTGGTGCACGGTCATGCGCGCATCGCAGCGCTGACACTCGGACATCCAGCCACAGTCGTGACAGAGCAAGGTCGGGGCAAAACCGCGACGGTTGAGGAACACCAACACTTGTTGTCCGGCGGCCAGCGTCTGGCCGATGGCCTGCTGCATCGGCCCGGAAATGCCGCTGTCCAGTGGACGACTTTTCACGTCCAGGCGCAGGAATCGCGGCTGCTTGGCGCCGCCGGCGCGCTCATTCAGGCGTAAGAGCCCGTATCGACCGGTGTAGGCGTTGTGCAGGCTTTCCAGCGAAGGCGTGGCGGAGCCGAGGACAATCGGGATGTTTTCCTGGCGGGCGCGCACCAATGCCAGGTCGCGGGCGTGATAGCGCAGGCCTTCCTGCTGTTTATAGGAACCGTCGTGCTCTTCATCGATGATGATCAGGCCGGGGTTCTTCATCGGCGTGAACAGCGCCGAGCGGGTGCCGATAATGATGTCGGCGTCACCGTCCCGGGCGGCGAGCCAGGCTTCGAGGCGCTCGCGGTCATTGATCGCCGAGTGGATCAGCGCGATGCGCGCATTGAAACGCTGCTCGAAGCGCGCCAGGGTCTGCGGGCCGAGGTTGATTTCCGGGATCAGTACCAGCGCTTGTTTACCGGCCTCGAGGGTTTCGCGGATCAACTGCAAATAGACTTCGGTCTTGCCGCTGCCGGTGACGCCGGCCAGCAGGAATGCGTGATAACTGTCGAAGCCTGCGCGAATCGCCTCATAGGCCGCACGTTGCTCCGGGTTGAGCGGCAGTTCCGGCTGCGCCAGCCAGTGTTCGTGGCGGGCGTCGGGGGCGTGCTTGCGGATTTCGACTTGCACCAGATCCTTGGCCAGCAGCAAATCCAGGCTGTCCTTGCTCAACATCAGTTTGCTCAACAACTGATGGGCGACACCGTGGGGATGCTGGGCCAGGGTCGCCAGGGCCTCACGTTGACGCGGGGCGCGAGCGATGCGCGGATCATCGAGGCTGGCGCCGGGTGCGGCGGACCAGAAGCGTTCCTGCCGTGCTTCGGCCAGTTCACCCTGACGCAGCAACACCGGCAGCGCCCAGCTCAAAGTGTCGCCGAGGCTGTGCTGGTAATACTGAGACGTCCACAGGCACAGCTTGAACAGCGCTGGCGGCAGGGGCGGTGTGGCATCGAGCAGGGCCAGGGCCGGCTTGAGCTTTTCTACCGGCACTTCACTGGTGTCGGTGACCTCCACCAGAATCCCGATCATCTCCCGTCGGCCGAACGGCACCCGCAGGCGCATGCCAGGTTGCAACTGGGCACGCAGGACTCCGGCCGGGGCACGGTAATCGAACAGACGGCGCAGCGGCGAAGGCAGGGCGAGGCGCAAAATGGCGTCGGGCACGCGGGGGTACTCATCTTGGGCGGACGGTGAAGAAGGGCGCGAGCCTAGCAGACGAGTGGTAGGGGTGTCCCCTGTCGGGTGACGGGCTCTGTTTTAAATGGCGGCTTGCACGGCGAGGTGGTCGAGTCTTTATGCCTGAACGCTGCTCTAAGACGTTTTAATCGAGTTGGGCCACAAAGCTATTAAGCTTCTTTAATCTTGCAGGTTCTTGAACCGGATGCGATGGAGTGAAGGACGCCGGTTTGGATATCCCTCACCCTGATAAAAGTTTTCACTGTTATAAATAAGAGTGAGGGGTTATGTTTAATTTCCAGTGATACTGAAAACTATATCAACCTTGTATTGGGGTATGTCGCCGAATGCGACTGTGGTAAAGATAAGCTCTCCTTCGAGATGCCTTACACTTGCAAAGTTTTTTAGGTTTAACTGTCCTTCGATCGCATGAAACCATTTTTCGCTAGGCCAAAGGCTATAGCTGCAATTTATTTCCTCGCTCGGCCCCACCTTGTAGGTCCCGGACGCGGGCTCTGGAGTGTTGAAAGAAATCTCTATTTGGAAGGTATCCTCGATTCCCTCGGGATCGTCACCGGATAGGTGTACCCTTTGATCATAGCGGTAGAATCCATTAGCTGTTAATGGGTAAGTTTTTCCAGAGCCAAGAATCATGACTGTGCCGGTCAAAGTTCCGGTAGCCATACTTTTTGTTGGCGATGATTGGCTATGTTGCGGCTTGTCGGATATTGACATGAATATGCTCCTGCAATATTAATTTGCTGTGCTTGAGTTGTATTGCTGCAACAACAAGTACGCGCTATTTATGCAGTGGCGTCACCTGATAAAAATGACAGTTAGTTGGTCTTTTTTGTTATAGATCTCCGTGGTTTTATAATTAATACATCCCGTTTGGTTGAATTCCCCCGATTTTGCGCTTCGGTTGCACACGCGTCAGGTCGGTGTGCGGTGGTCGGCGGCTTGCGGGCAAGTCGGGACAATTTTCTGATGAAAAGGCCGGAGGGAAGCTTGCGCGTTGAAAAAGGTCTGGTAGAATCCGCGGCCTAATTATGTGCGGTATTCAACAATAGTGTTGAGTGGCGGCACACTAGCCTGAGGAATACACCATGAAAGCCGATATCCATCCAGCGTACGAAACCATCGAAGTAACTTGCAGCTGCGGCAACAAGTTCGAAACTCGTTCGAACCTGTGCAAGCCACTGGGTACTGACGTATGCAACGAGTGCCACCCGTTCTACACCGGTAAGCAGAAGACTCTGGATACTGGCGGCCGTGTACAGCGCTTCGCAGACCGTTTCGGTGCTTTCGGCAAGAAACCTGCTGCTGCAGCAGAGTAAGGTTGCAAAGCCCCATGGGCTTTACCTTGCTGATGAAAAAGGCGTCCCTCGCGGGCGCCTTTTTTGTGTCTGCGATTTGGCTTTCCGGTGCCCAGGCCTTCTGCCCGGCGCCGAGCGGGCTGTCATCCGTTGTGGTGCAGCGGGTGGTGGATGGTGACACGCTGCGCCTGAGCGATGGCCGCAGCGTGCGCATGATCGGTTTGAATACGCCGGAGCTGGGCAAGAAAGGCCGTTCCGACGAGCCGTTCGCCGTGGCGGCACGCCAACGCCTGGAAGCGCTGGTGGCTGCCAATGATGGGCGGGTTGGTTTGCTGCCCGGTAAAGAAAGCAAAGACCATTACGGCCGAACCTTGGCCCATGTCTACGGTGCCGATGGCGCCAACCTTGAAGCGCAGATGCTTGCTGAAGGGCTCGGTTTCCTGGTGGCGGTCGCGCCGAATGTCGATCTGGTCGACTGCCAGCAAGCGGCGGAACACAGTGCCCGTCGGGCCGGACTCGGGTTGTGGCGTCAATCCCCTGTGCTGAAAGCGGAGCAGATCAACACGTCCGGATTCGCGGTGCTCAGCGGTCGTGTGAGCAAGGTTCAGCGCAATCGCGGCGGGATTTGGATCGAGTTGCAGGATTCGGTTGTATTGCGCGTTGCACCCAATTTGCTGGAGCAGTTCGATGTGGCGAATCTCGAGCGGCTGAAGGGCAGGCAGATCGAGGCCCGTGGTTGGGTGCTGGATCGCTCGCGGCGTGGCGGACTGAAAGAAGGGCAGGCGCGCTGGCTTTTGCCCTTGACCGACCCGGCGATGCTTCAACTGGCGCAGTGATAAAAAATTGTAGACATTTTTTCTGTCGATTGTGAACAGTCAATCCCTTGTGTTCCGCGGCTCTTGGTCCAAAGTCGTAGGGCCGGGCGCTTGACAGGGGTGACTGGTCAGTCTTGTGAGGACTTTGCGAGGCGAGTATCCTCGGCGGTCCGTCTGTCCAACAGTAAAAAGCGGAATGCCCCTATGTCTGATCTGAAAACTGCCGCTCTCGAATATCACGCCCATCCCCGTCCAGGGAAGCTGAGTGTCGAGCTCACCAAGGCCACCGCTACCGCCCGCGACCTGTCGCTGGCCTACAGCCCCGGCGTAGCCGAACCAGTACGCGAAATCGCCCGCGATCCTGAACTGGCCTACAAATACACCGGCAAAGGCAACCTGGTTGCAGTCATTTCCGATGGCACCGCAATTCTCGGCCTGGGTAACCTTGGCCCATTGGCTTCCAAGCCAGTCATGGAAGGTAAAGGCGTGCTGTTCAAGCGCTTCGCCGGCATCGACGTTTTCGACATCGAAGTCGACTCCGAAAGCCCGCAAGCCTTCATCGACACCGTCAAGCGTATCTCCATCACCTTCGGTGGCATCAATCTGGAAGACATCAAGGCACCTGAGTGCTTTGAGATCGAACGTGCTCTGATCGAGCAGTGCGACATTCCGGTATTCCACGATGACCAGCACGGCACCGCGATCGTTACTGCGGCCGGCATGATCAACGCCCTGGAAATCGCTGGCAAAACCCTCGCCGACGCCAAGATCGTCTGCCTGGGCGCCGGTGCTGCCGCCATCTCCTGCATGAAACTGCTGGTGAGCATGGGTGCCAACATCGAAAACATCTTCATGGTTGACCGTACCGGCGTGATCCACTCCGGCCGTGACGACCTGAACCAGTACAAGGCTGTTTTCGCTCACTCGACTGAAAAACGCACGCTGGCCGATGCCCTGAAAGGCGCGGACGTGTTCGTGGGCCTGTCCGGCCCGAACCTGCTGAGCGCTGAAGGCCTGAAGTCCATGGCGGCCAACCCGATCGTGTTCGCGTGCTCCAACCCTGATCCGGAAATCGCCCCGGAACTGGCTCACGCCACCCGTGACGATGTGATCATGGCCACCGGCCGTTCGGACTACCCGAACCAGGTCAACAACGTGCTGGGCTTCCCGTTCATCTTCCGTGGTGCCCTGGACGTTCGCGCCAAGCGCATCAACGAAGAAATGAAAGTGGCTGCGGCCAACGCCCTTCGTGAACTGGCCAAACTGCCGGTTCCACAGGAAGTGTGCGACGCCTACGGCGGCATCAAGCTGGAATTCGGTCGTGAGTACATCATTCCGAAACCAATGGATGCCCGCCTGATCACCGTGATCTCCGATGCCGTGGCCAAGGCTGCAATCGAGACCGGCGTAGCGACCCTGCCGTATCCGAAGAACTACCCGCTGAAAAGCGTGGATGACGTGTTCAACGGCTAAGTCGTTGTAGCGCTTCAACCCAAAGCCCCGGCTCTTGCGAGTCGGGGCTTTTTTATGTCTGAGGGTCGCCGATCGTTCCCACGCTCTGCGTGGGATGCAGCCCGGGACGCTCCGCGTCCCTTTCCAGAGCTGGAACGCAGAGCGTCCCTTGAGGCATTCCCACGCAGAGCGTGGGAACGATCAGCCCCGCTCTTCTTTCGAAGTCGGGGCTTTTTGCAGCTCCAGGCGATCAGAACAAATCGATCGGCGCCGCTTCATCCGCTGGCAGCGGGCTACCCGGCGCAATGCCGTTGCCCAGCTCGTTTGCCGACGGTGGCGTGTCTTCGGCCTTGAACAGCTCGAAGTAGGCGCCTGGCGTGCCTGGGCTGGCTGCACGGCCGCTGATCGGGTCGACTCGCAGGCTGAGGATGCCTTCCGGCTCTGGCTGCGTGTGGGGCGGCAGGTCTTTGAGTGCGGCGCCCATGTAGCTCATCCAGATCGGCAGGGCGACGGTACCGCCGAACTCCTTGCGACCCAGGCTTTCAGGCTGGTCGAAACCGGTCCAGACCGTGGTCACATAATCGGCGTTGTACCCGGAGAACCAGGCATCCTTGGACTCGTTGGTGGTACCGGTCTTGCCCGCAATGTCGCTACGGCCCAAGGCCAGGGCGCGGCGGCCGGTGCCGAGTTTGATGACGTCCTCGAGCATGCTGTTGAGGATGTAAGTGGTGCGGCCATCGACGATGCGCTCGGCCACGGCCGGCGTTTGTGGTGCTGGCTGTGCGGTCAGCGCTTCGCCGGGGGTGGCGCTGACGGTGAAGGCGTTGGCCGCGACAGGGGCGGCTATACCGTCGGTGACGACGTTGCCTTTGGGGACGCTCGGCGGGTTGGCGACGAACAGCGTGTCGCCATTGCGGCTTTCGATCTTGTCGATGATGTAGGGGGTGATCTTGTAGCCGCCGTTGGCGAAAGTGCTCCAGCCGGTAGCGATTTCCATGGGCGTCAGCGTCGCGGTGCCCAGGGCCAGGGACAGGTTGCGTGGCAGGTCCTGCTTGTTGAAGCCGAACTTGCTGATGTAGTCGATGGTGCGGTCAACGCCCAGCGCTTGCAGCAAGCGGATCGACACCAGGTTGCGCGACTTGTAGAGCGCCTCGCGCATGCGGATCGGGCCGAGGAAGGTGTTGGTATCGTTCTTTGGGCGCCAGACTTTGTCCAGGTACTCGTCGACGAACACGATCGGTGCGTCGTTCACCAGGCTGGCGGCGGTGTAGCCGTTATCCAGCGCTGCACTGTAGACGAACGGCTTGAAGCTCGAGCCCGGCTGGCGCTTGGCCTGCATGGCGCGGTTGTAGTTGCTCTGTTCGAAGGCGAAGCCGCCGACCAGGGAACGAATTGCACCGTTCTGCGGATCGAGGGAAACCAGGGCGCCCTGAACCTGTGGGATCTGGCTGAATTTCAGCGAGTTGTCTGGCTGGCGCTGCACACGAATCAGGTCGCCGACCTGGGCAACGTCCGAAGGCTGTTTCGGATTGGCGCCCATGCTGTTGGTGTTGAGGAACGGCCGCGCCCATTTCATGGTGTCCCAGCTGACATGTTCCTCACCGGTACGGGTCAGCACTTGCAGGCCGGTCTTGTCGACCTGGGTGACGATGGCGGGCTCAAGGCTGCTGATGGTGCGTTGCTTGGTCAGCTCGGTTGTCCAGGCCTCGCGAGTCTTGCCCGGCAGGCGCGACTCCGGTCCGCGATAACCATGGCGCTGGTCGTAGGTCATCAACCCTTCATGGAGGGCGGTGTTGGCCATTTCCTGCAGGTTGCTCGGCACCGTGGTGGTGACGCGGAAACCCTCGGTATAGGCGTCGCTGCCATAACGGCCGACCATTTCGGCGCGGGCCATTTCAGCGATGTACGGTGCGTTCACTTCCGGGGTCGGCACGTGATAACTGGCGTTCAGCGGTTCGTTGATCGCGGTCGTGTAGTCGGCTTCGGTGATTTTGCCGAGCTTGTACATGCGCCCAAGGATCCAGTCGCGTCGCTCCTTGCTGCGGGCCGGATTGGCCAGCGGGTTGAAGCGCGAAGGGGCTTTTGGCAGGCCGGCGATCATCGCCATCTGCGCCAGGCTGACATCACGAATCGACTTGCCGTAGTAAACCTGCGCGGCGGCCTCGATGCCATAAGCACGGTTGCCCAGATAGATCTTGTTGACGTACAACTCGAGAATCTCGTCCTTGGTCAACTGCCGTTCAATCTGCAGGGCCAGGAGAATTTCAGTGGTTTTGCGCGAGAAGCTGCGTTCGCTGGTCAGGAAGAAATTCTTCGCCACCTGCATGGTGATGGTGCTGCCACCGGACTGAATGTGTCCGCTTTTTATCAACTGGGTGGCCGCGCGCATCAGGCTGCCAGGATCGACACCGTAATGATTGGCGAAGTTGTCGTCTTCAGCACTTAGTAACGCATTAATGAAATTGGGCGGAATGTCGGCGAACCGGATCGGTGTGCGGCGCATTTCGCCAAATTCTGCGATCAGCTTGTTGTCGCTGCTGTAGACCCGCAAAGGAATCTGCAACTGGATGCTTCTCAGAGCCTCCACGGATGGTAATCCCGGACTAAGGTAGAGAAAGGCGCCGCTAAGACCGAGGAGCAGTCCGCAGAAAACGGCGACGATGGACCAACCGAAAAATTTCAGCAGACGAATCAAGGCTTTTGGACATCCAGGGCAAAGAATGAATTAGGCATCAGGGTTCAGATAAACAGGAAACGACCCGCACTTGAAGTAAAAACCGGAAAAAAGCGCTGGGCATTATAAGCATTTTTCCGGCGGGAGCGTGATTTGCGCTGCTGTCAAGACGGGTGGTTTGAACGCAATGGATATTACAGAGTCCGTAAGACACGGATAGTCATAGGGAATTGGTAGTGCTAGGACTCTTCAATAAGAAAGCCAATACGCTTCTGGGGATCGACATCAGCTCCACGTCGGTCAAGCTTCTGGAGCTAAGCCGCCAAGGCGACCGTTATCGGGTCGAGGCCTATGCGGTGGAACCTTTACCCACTAATGCGGTGGTCGAGAAAAATATCGCCGAGCTCGAAGGCGTAGGGCAGGCGCTCGCCCGCGTGTTGCTCAAGGCCAGGACCAACCTCAGGAACGTCGCCGTGGCCGTGGCCGGTTCGGCGGTGATTACCAAGACCATCGAGATGGACGCCGGTCTTTCCGACGACGAAATGGAAAACCAGCTGAAGATCGAGGCCGATCAATACATCCCTTATCCATTGGACGAAGTGGCCATCGACTTTGAGGTCCAGGGCGTTTCTGCGCGCAACCCCGAACGGGTCAACGTGCTGCTGGCGGCCTGTCGCAAGGAAAACGTCGAGGTCCGGGAAGCGGCCCTGGCCCTGGCCGGCCTGACAGCTCGTGTGGTTGACGTCGAGGCCTATGCGCTGGAGCGTTCCTACGGATTGCTGGCGAGACAGCTGGCTGCCTCTCAGGAGCGTTTCACGGTAGCGGTGGTCGATATCGGCGCCACCATGACCACCCTGAGCGTGCTGCACCAGGGGCGGATCATCTACACCCGCGAGCAATTGTTCGGCGGTCGTCAACTCACGGAAGAAATCCAGCGACGTTATGGCCTGACCATCGAGCAGGCGGGGCTGGCGAAGAAACAGGGTGGTTTGCCGGACGATTACGTCATTGAGGTGTTACAGCCGTTTCGCGATGCGCTGGTGCAACAGGTGTCGCGTTCGTTGCAGTTTTTCTTCGCCTCCGGTCAGTACAGCTCGGTCGATCACATTCTATTGGCCGGCGGTACCGCATCGGTTCCGGGGCTGGACCGCTTGATCGAACAACGTTTGGGTACGCCGACGCAGGTGGCCAACCCCTTTTCCGACATGGCCTTGAGCAGCAAGGTCAACGCCGGTGCCCTGGCCAGCGATGCGCCGGCACTGATGATCGCCTGCGGGCTGGCCCTCAGGAGTTTCGACTGATGGCACGGATCAATCTTTTACCCTGGCGCGAAGAACTGCGTGAAGTGCGCCGCAAACGCTTTCTGCTGGCGCTGGTCGGTGTGATCGTAGGGGCTGTGGGTGCTGTGCTCATCGCGAACCAGGCCATCAGTGGCGCTATCGATCGGCAAGTGGCTCGAAACGATTACATCGGCAAACAGATTGCCGTGGTTGATGAGCGGATCAAACAGATCAGCGATTTGAAGGCGCGTCGCCAGCAACTGGTCGAGCGCATGCGCATCATCCAGGACCTGCAAGGCAACCGGCCGATCAGCGGACGTATTTTCGATCAGCTGGCGCGGACGCTGCCCGACGGCGTGTATTTCACTGAGGTGAACATGGCCGGCAAATCCTTGTCCATCACCGGAGCGGCCGAGTCCAACAATCGTGTCTCGGACCTGATGCGCAATCTGGATGCGTCCGATTGGTTCGATGCGCCCAGCCTCACGGAAGTCAAGGCGATGACCGCCGGTCAGCTGGATCAGGCCAACGTCTTTCAGCTGACCGTTCGTCAGACCCAGCCCGCCGCTGCGGAGGGCGGCAAATGAGGCTGTCTGACTGGTTCGAAAGCTTGCGCAAGATCGACATCAATGACCTGGACACCAATAACATGGGTTCCTGGCCGCCAGCCATCAAAGCACTGGCGGGTATCCTGCTCATGATGCTGGTGCTTTCGCTGGGCTACAGTTTTTCCATCAGTGACCTTCAGAGCCACCTCGAACTCAAGCGCGAGGAAGAGTCGGCCCTCAAGGAGCAATTCGCCAACAAGGCCCATATGGCGGCGAATCTGGAGCTGTATACGCAGCAGATGAAGGAAATGGAGAACTCCTTTGGCGTACTTCTGCGGCAATTGCCCAGCGACACCGAAGTGCCCGGCTTGCTGGAGGACATTACTCGCACCGGCCTGGGCAGTGGCCTGGAGTTCGAAGAGATCAAACTGCTGCCGGAGAACACGCAGCAGTTCTACATCGAGCTACCGATCCAGATCACCGTCACCGGCGCCTATCATGACCTGGCCACCTTCGTCAGCGGTGTTGCCGGGCTGCCCCGGATTGTCACCCTGCATGACTTTGACCTTGCACCGGCCAACCCGGAAGGTGGCTCGAAGTTGCGCATGAGAATCCTCGCCAAGACCTACCGCTACAACGACAAGGGGCTGCAAAAATGAGCCCGATTCGTTGCTTGTCGATGGTTGTGTTGGTCGCCGGCCTGGCCGGTTGCGGCGGCGACAATGATTTCAGCGACCTGGATGCCTACATGAACGAAATGCGGTTGCGTGCGCCCGGCAAGATTGAACCAACGCCGACATTTCGGTCTTACCCAACATTCACCTACAGCGCCGCCAACCTGCGAAGCCCGTTTTCCCGACAGATCAGAGTCGATCTGGCCGGCCAGAAACACGGCTCGCGAAACGTCAAACCTGATCCGAATCGGGTCAAGCAGTACCTCGAAGGTTTCAACATCGAGCAGTTTGAAATGGTCGGAACGATCGCCAATGCGACCGGTTCCTTCGCGCTGCTGCGCGGGGCGGGCGGGGTGCATCGGTTGAAAGTCGGCGATTACCTGGGGCGTAACGATGGGAGGATCGTCGCCATCAGTGGTTCGCAGGTCGATGTGGTCGAAATCGTTCCCGACGGCGAAGGCGCCTGGCTGGAGCGGCCGCGGACCATCCCTTTGAAAGAACACTCATAGTGGAACTCGAATAATGAACAGGATTTTCTCAACCTTCGGTACTTCGCTATGGATAGCGTTGCTGTCGCCGATGGTACTAGCGGCCAACCTTGAAGCGCTGGATGTTGCGGCGTTGCCGGGGGACCGCGTCGAGTTGAAGTTGTCGTTCGATGGGCCGCCACCGTCGCCTCAGGGTTACACCACGCAATCGCCGGCACGGATTGCGCTGGATCTGCCTGGTGTCGTCAGTCAGTTGAAAAGCAAAAATCGTGAACTGGGCGGCGGAAATGCCCGCAGCGCGACGGTGGTGCAAGCCAAGGACCGTGCGCGGCTGATCATCAATCTGACCCAGTTGACGCCTTACAACGCACGGGTCGAAGGCAACACGCTGTTGGTGGTCGTCGGGCAAGGCGCCAACAAAACGGCCTCCAGCCCGGCGCCCAAAACGCCGCGTGCAGCGACTGCAACGCCAGCCCCGGCGAAAGCCTATGCGCCGGCAGGCAAGGCCATCCGGGGTGTGGATTTCCAGCGCGGCACCCAGGGCGAAGGCAATGTGGTCATCGATCTGTCGGACCCTTCCATTGCCCCGGACATTCAGGAGCGCGACGGCAAGATCATTCTCGATTTCCCCAGGACCCGATTGCCTGAACCGTTACGTGTTCGTCTGGACGTCAAGGATTTCGCCACCCCGGTGCAGTTCGTCAACGCCAGCGCCACGGGCGATCGGGCCACGATCAGCATTGAACCCATCGGCGCCTTCGATTATTCGACTTACCAGACCGACAACAAGCTGACCGTCAGCATCCGGCCGATGACCGCCGATGACTTGCAGAAACGCAACACCGAACGCTTCGCCTACACCGGTGAAAAGCTTTCGCTGAATTTCCAGGACATTGATGTGCGTTCGGTGCTGCAACTGATCGCCGATTTCACCAACCTCAATCTGGTGGCCAGCGACACGGTGCAGGGCGGTATCACCCTGCGCTTGCAGAACGTACCGTGGGATCAGGCGCTGGATCTGGTGTTGAAAACCAAGGGCCTGGATAAACGCAAGATCGGTAACGTTTTGCTGGTGGCGCCAGCCGATGAAATTGCCGCCCGCGAGCGTCAGGAACTGGAGTCGCAGAAGCAGATTGCTGACCTCGCGCCCCTGCGTCGCGAATTGTTGCAAGTCAACTACGCCAAAGCTGCCGATATCGCCAAGCTGTTCCAGTCGGTCACCAGTGTCGAGTCGAAAGTCGACGAGCGGGGCTCGATCACCGTGGATGAGCGGACCAACAACATCATTGCCTACCAGACCCAGAACCGCCTCGACGAACTGCGCCGTATCGTCGCGCAACTGGATATCCCGGTGCGTCAGGTGATGATCGAAGCACGGATCGTCGAAGCCAACGTCGACTATGACAAAAGCCTCGGCGTGCGCTGGGGCGGATCAATCCAGAACAAGGGCAACTGGAACACCTCGGGTGTCAGTAATAGTGGGGCGAATGCTTCATCGACCATCGGTACGCCTGGCAGCACCAGCACCAACTCGCCATTCGTCGACCTGGGTGCCGCCGGCAATACCTCGGGGCTCGGGATCGCCTTCATCACCGACAATGTGTTGCTGGATCTCGAGCTGACGGCCATGGAGAAGACCGGCAACGGCGAAATCGTCTCGCAGCCCAAGGTGGTCACCTCGGACAAGGAAACCGCGAAAATCCTCAAGGGCACGGAGATTCCCTATCAGGAAGCCAGCTCCAGCGGCGCAACGTCGGTGTCGTTCAAGGAGGCCTCGCTGTCTCTGGAAGTGACGCCGCAAATCACGCCGGACAACCGGATCATCATGGAGGTCAAGGTCACCAAGGACGAACCGGACTACCTGAACAAGGTGCAGGATGTGCCGCCGATCAAGAAAAACGAGGTCAATGCCAAGGTCCTGGTCAACGACGGCGAGACCATCGTCATTGGCGGGGTTTTCTCAAATACTCAGAGCAAGGTTGTAGATAAGGTGCCATTTCTCGGCGATGTGCCGTATCTTGGCCGCCTTTTCCGGCGTGACGTGGTTTCGGAGAAAAAATCCGAGCTGTTGGTGTTTCTCACACCGCGTATCATGAATAACCAGGCGATTGCTGTGAGTCGTTGATTCTGTGCGAAATTTGATTCTTGTTGGACCGATGGGGGCTGGAAAAAGCACCATCGGCCGGTTGCTGGCCAAAGAGCTGCGCCTGCCGTTCAAAGATTCCGATAAGGAAATTGAATTGCGCACGGGCGCCAATATCCCGTGGATCTTCGATAAGGAAGGCGAACCAGGCTTTCGTGACCGCGAGCAGGCGATGATTGCCGAGCTGTGCGGGTGCGACGGCGTGGTGCTGGCGACCGGTGGCGGCGCGGTGATGCGCGAGGCCAATCGCCGGGCGCTGCACGCCGGGGGGCGAGTGGTCTATCTGCATGCGTCTGTCGAGCAGCAAGTGGGCCGCACGTCCCGCGATCGCAATCGCCCCCTGTTGCGTACTGCCGATCCGGCCAAGACCCTTCGGGATCTGCTGGCGATCCGCGATCCGCTTTATCGGGAAATTGCCGATCTGGTGGTGGAAACCGATGAGCGGCCGCCGCGTATGGTCGTGCTCGATATTCTCGAACGCTTGCAGCAGCTACCTCCCCGTTAAAGCGCAGCGCGAAATGCGCTATCCTCGGCGTCCTGTCGTGGCCGCTCAAGGTTGTGGCAGATGGCTATCGAACGGCGTCACAGCAGCAGACGCCGTGGACATTCGTTAACTCAAGGCAGGACGCCTGATTCCATCTTCACTGTGGGGACACATGCAGACACTCAAGGTCGATCTAGGCGAGCGCAGCTACCCGATTCATATTGGCGAAGGTTTGTTGGATCAGCCGGAACTGCTGGCCCCGCATATCCGTGGACGGCAAGTGGCGATCATCTCCAACGAGACCGTTGCGCCGCTCTATCTCGAGCGTCTGACCCGCAGCCTCGCGCAGTTCTCGGTGGTTTCCGTGGTATTGCCGGACGGTGAAGCGTTCAAGACCTGGGAAACCCTGCAACTGATTTTCGACGGATTGCTGACCGCGCGGCACGACCGCCGTACCACGGTCATCGCCCTCGGTGGTGGCGTGATTGGTGACATGGCCGGTTTTGCTGCCGCCTGCTATCAGCGTGGTGTCGATTTCATCCAGATCCCGACCACACTGTTGTCGCAAGTCGACTCCTCGGTAGGCGGCAAGACCGGGATCAACCATCCGTTGGGCAAGAACATGGTCGGCGCTTTCTATCAGCCGAACGTGGTGCTGATCGATACCGCGACCCTCAATACCCTGCCGGCCCGGGAACTCTCCGCCGGGCTTGCCGAGGTCATCAAATACGGGCTGATCTGCGACGAACCGTTTCTGACCTGGCTCGAAGAAAACGTCGATCGCCTGCGCGCCCTGGACCAGGTCGCCCTGACCTACGCCATCGAGCGCTCTTGCGCGGCCAAGGCTGCGGTGGTCGGTGCCGACGAGCGGGAGACCGGTGTTCGCGCCACGCTCAACCTGGGTCACACCTTCGGCCACGCCATCGAAACCCACATGGGCTATGGTGTCTGGCTACATGGTGAGGCGGTCGCTGCTGGCACCGTAATGGCCTTGGAAATGTCCACGCGCCTGGGCTGGATCAGCGAACAGGAACGCGATCGCGGCATTCGTCTGTTCCAGCGTGCCGGCCTGCCGGTTATCCCGCCAGAAGAGATGACTGAAGCCGATTTTCTCGAACACATGGCAATTGACAAGAAAGTGATCGACGGTCGTTTGCGCCTGGTGCTGCTGCGCCACATGGGCGAAGCGGTGGTGACCGACGATTATCCGAAAGAGGTTTTACAGGCCACGCTGGGAGCGGATTACCGCGCTCTGGCTCAGCTTAAAGGTTAATAAGATCCCGATGACTAGTTTGCACGCCGACGAGGCTTTCCTCGGCCATTACCAGTTGAGTCACGACCCTTTTTCTCCACGGGTGCCTGGCTTCAAATTCTTCCCGGCCCAGCGCAAACCGGTGCTGGGGCAACTGCATCACCTGGCACGCTACAGTCAGTTGTTGCTGGTCGTCACGGGCCCGCAAGGCAGTGGCAAGACGCTGTTGCGTCAGGCCTTGGTGGCCAGCACCAACAAACAGTCGGTGCAGAGCGTGGTGGTTTCCGCCCGTGGCGCCGGTGATGCGGCCGGCGTGCTGCGTCAGGTGGCCCAGGCGCTGAATGTCGCCCAGGCCGAGATCGGCGCGATTCTGGCCCAAGTGGTGCAACTTGCGTTGACGGGGCAGGAAGTCTATTTGCTGGTGGATGACGCCGAGCAGCTTGACGAGTCCGCGCTGGAAGCCTTGCTGGCCCTGGCTGCCGGTGCACCGGAAGGTCGCCCGCATGTGTTCCTGTTCGGCGAGTCGTCGCTGATTGCTCAACTGGATGCGCTGAGCCTCGAGGAAGAGCGTTTCCACGTCATCGAGTTGCAGCCTTACACCGAAGAAGAAACCCGCGAGTATCTGGAACAGCGTCTCGAAGGCGCCGGCCGGGGTATCGAACTTTTCACCGCAGATCAGATCTCTGATATTCACGAAAGCTCCGACGGTTGGCCTGGCACCATCAACCAGGTTGCCCGCGATGCAATGATCGAAGCCATGATTGCCAGCCGCTCAGCGGTGAAGCGTCCAAGTATGGGGTTCAACATGCCGAAGAAACACGTATTGGCGATATCCGCCGTTGTCGTGGTCGCGGTAGCCGCCGCCTGGTTGATGCCGGGTCGCAGCAAAGCACCGACCACCGGCGCGCCTGCCAATGAACAGGCGCAACTGCCGCTCGGCCAGGGCACGCCACAACCTGACAGCGGCGGCGCGCCTGCCGTCGAATTCGCCGGTAACTCGCAGCCGATGCCATTGCCGCTGGTCGGCAACTCGCAACCGGTCATGCGCGGTCCGCTGGCCGAAGCCGCCGGCGGCATCACCGAAGGCGATGACGGCGTGCCGGTCGAAGGTTCGAGCGCTACACCGCCGACCGTGACGACCACCGCGCCGCCTGCGGGCATCCAGCCTGGCCCGGCACCGACACCTGCCGCCAAGCCTGTGCCTGCGCCGACTCAGGTCGCGACGGCCAAGCCAGTCCCGGTTGCGCCTGCCGTGAAGCCGGCTCCCGCTCCAGTGCCAGCCAAGCCAGCCGCCGCAGCCGCCAAGCCTGCCGAGAAACCAGCCGCCGTGGCCAAGGCTGCCGGCGGCACCTGGTACTCAGCGCAAGCGCCGGGTAACTACGTGGTGCAGATCCTCGGCACCAGTTCCGAAGCGGCCGCGCAATCCTTCGTCAAGGAGCAGGGCGGCGAGTACCGTTATTTCAAGAAAGTCCTCAACGGCAAGCCGCTTTACGTCATCACCTACGGTAGCTTCGCCAACCGCGATGCAGCCGTTACCGCTATCAAGGCCTTGCCAGCGAAGGTTCAGGCTGGTAAACCTTGGCCTCGCACTGTCGCCAGCGTCCAACAGGAACTGGCAACAACTCGCTGAAGATTCGGCGGCCTTACCCAGGCCGCCTCTCCAAGCACCTCAAAATTTCTACAAGCGCATGCCGTCTCTACAGACCGCGTGCCTTGTGGTGTCTGCGTCACAGTAGTCTTTGAGTCGTTGCGGTCAAAATTAAAAAAGTTTTGACTAGCACAGCATATCGCTTTAAACCTTTCACAAATGCGACATAGATTTGCGACAGTTCGTCGTCAAATTTGTGAGCCTCCGTGTCGGTGTGTACAATGACCTCCCTTTTGCCCCCGCAAAGCTGGCGTACGTTCGGCGCGGATGGTAAGTGGTTGAATTGAAAAGAAATTTGCCTCGACAAGAGGCAGCCTGGTGAGAAAGTGTCTATGAAAGCAGGTCTGTACCAACCAGATGAATTCAAGGATAACTGCGGTTTCGGCCTGATAGCCCATATGCAGGGCGAGCCCAGTCATACCCTTTTGCAAACGGCCATCGAGGCCCTGACCTGCATGACCCACCGCGGTGGGATCAACGCCGACGGCAAGACCGGTGACGGTTGCGGTCTGCTGATTCAAAAGCCGGACGTGTTCCTGCGAGCCATCGCCCAGGAAACCTTCGGCGTCGAACTGCCCAAGCAATATGCAGTGGGCATGGTCTTCTTCAACCAGGACCCGGTCAAAGCCGAAGCCGCTCGCGAGAACATGAACCGCGAGATCCTCGCTGCTGGCCTGACCCTCGTCGGCTGGCGCAAAGTGCCGATCGACACCAGCGTCCTCGGTCGCCTGGCCCTTGAGCGCCTGCCGCAGATCGAACAAGTGTTCATCGCCGGTGATGGCCTGAGCGATCAGGACATGGCCGTCAAGCTGTTCACCTCCCGTCGTCGCTCGTCCGTGGCCAACGCCGCCGACGCCGATCACTACGTCTGCAGCTTTTCGCACAAGACCATCATTTATAAAGGCCTGATGATGCCGGCGGATTTGACCGCCTTCTATCCAGACCTCAGCGACCAGCGCCTGCAGACCTCGATTTGCGTGTTCCACCAGCGCTTCTCGACCAACACCCTGCCGAAATGGCCGCTGGCCCAGCCGTTCCGCTTCCTCGCGCACAACGGCGAGATCAACACCATCACCGGTAACCGCAACTGGGCCGTGGCCCGTCGCACCAAGTTCACCAATGACCAGATGGACCTGGAAGAGCTCGGCCCGCTGGTCAACCGTGTCGGTTCCGACTCCTCCAGCATGGACAACATGCTCGAGTTGATGGTGACCGGTGGCATCGACCTGTTCCGTGGCGTGCGGATGATCATTCCGCCTGCGTGGCAGAACGTCGAAACCATGGACCCGGACCTGCGTGCGTTCTACGAATACAACTCGATGCACATGGAGCCGTGGGACGGTCCGGCCGGCGTGGTCATGACCGACGGTCGCTACGCGGTGTGCCTGCTCGACCGTAACGGTCTGCGTCCGGCGCGTTGGGTCACCACCAAGAACGGTTTCATCACCCTGGCCTCGGAAATCGGTGTCTGGAACTACCAGCCTGAAGACGTGCTCGCCAAGGGCCGCGTTGGCCCGGGTCAGATCTTTGCCGTGGACACCGAAACCGGCCAGATCCTCGACACCGACGCCATCGACAACCGCTTGAAGTCCCGTCATCCGTACAAGCAATGGCTGCGCAAGAATGCCCTGCGCATCCAGGCGACCATGGAAGATAACGACCACGGTTCGGCGTTCTACGACGTTGACCAGCTCAAGCAGTACATGAAGATGTACCAGGTCACTTTCGAAGAACGTGATCAGGTGCTGCGTCCGCTCGGCGAGCAAGGCTACGAAGCCGTCGGCTCGATGGGCGACGATACGCCGATGGCCGTGCTGTCCCAGCGCGTGCGCACGCCGTACGACTATTTCCGCCAGCAATTCGCGCAGGTCACCAACCCGCCGATCGACCCGCTGCGTGAAGCCATCGTCATGTCGCTGGAGATCTGCCTCGGTGCCGAGCGCAATATCTTCCAGGAGTCGCCGGAACACGCCTCGCGCGTGATCCTCAGCTCGCCGGTCATTTCCCCGGCCAAGTGGCGCTCGCTGATGAACCTCGATCGTCCGGGCTTCGAGCGCACGATCATCGACCTCAATTACGACGAAAGCGTCGGCCTCGAAGCGGCGATCCGCAACGTGGCTGATCAGGCTGAAGAAGCCGTGCGCTCCGGTCGTACCCAGGTCGTGCTGAGTGACCGTCACATTGCCCCGGGCAAGTTGCCGATCCACGCCTCCCTGGCCACCGGGGCGGTGCACCATCGCCTGACCGAAAAAGGCCTGCGTTGCGACTCCAACATCCTCGTGGAAACCGCGACGGCTCGCGATCCGCACCACTTTGCCGTGTTGATCGGTTTCGGCGCCTCGGCGGTCTATCCGTTCCTGGCCTATGAAGTGCTGGGCGACCTGATCCGTACCGGTGAAGTGCTGGGCGACCTCTATGAGGTGTTCAAGAACTACCGCAAAGGCATCACCAAAGGCCTGTTGAAGATCCTGTCGAAGATGGGTATCTCAACCATCACTTCGTACCGCGGTGCGCAGCTGTTCGAGGCCATCGGCCTGTCCGAAGAAGTCTGCGAGCTGAGCTTCCGTGGCGTGCCAAGCCGCATCAAAGGTGCGCGTTTCGTCGACATCGAAGCCGAGCAGAAAGCCCTGGCGGCCGAAGCCTGGAGCCCGCGCAAGCCGATCCAGCAGGGCGGTTTGCTGAAGTTCGTCCACGGTGGCGAATATCACGCGTACAACCCGGACGTGGTCAACACCCTGCAAGCCGCTGTGCAGCAGGGCGACTACAGCAAGTTCAAGGAATACACGGCGCTGGTGGACAACCGTCCGGTGTCGATGATCCGTGACATGTTCAAGGTCAAAACCCTGGACACGCCGCTGGACATCAGCGAGATCGAACCGCTGGAGTCGGTGCTCAAGCGCTTTGACTCCGCGGGCATCTCCCTCGGCGCCTTGTCGCCGGAAGCTCACGAAGCCCTCGCCGAAGCGATGAACCGCCTCGGTGCGCGTTCCAACTCCGGCGAAGGCGGCGAAGACCCGGCGCGCTACGGCACCATCAAGAGCTCGAAAATCAAGCAGGTCGCGACTGGCCGTTTCGGTGTGACCCCGGAATACCTGGTCAACGCTGAAGTGCTGCAGATCAAAGTCGCTCAGGGCGCCAAGCCCGGCGAAGGTGGTCAGCTGCCCGGCGGCAAGGTCAACGGTCTGATCGCCAAGCTGCGGTACGCAGTGCCGGGCGTGACCCTGATCTCGCCTCCACCGCACCACGACATCTACTCGATCGAAGACTTGTCGCAGCTGATTTTCGACCTGAAACAAGTCAACCCGAAGGCGCTGGTCTCGGTGAAGCTGGTTGCAGAAGCGGGCGTCGGCACCATCGCTGCCGGTGTGGCCAAGGCCTACGCGGACTTGATCACCATTTCCGGCTACGACGGCGGTACCGGTGCATCGCCGCTGACCTCGATCAAATACGCGGGCGCCCCGTGGGAACTCGGCCTGGCCGAAACCCACCAGACCCTGCGCGGCAACGATCTGCGCGGCAAAGTGCGGGTACAAACCGACGGTGGCCTGAAAACCGGCCTCGACGTGATCAAGGCAGCGATCCTCGGCGCTGAAAGCTTCGGCTTCGGCACCGCGCCAATGATCGCCCTTGGCTGCAAATACCTGCGCATCTGTCACCTGAACAACTGCGCCACCGGCGTCGCGACTCAGAACGAGAAGCTGCGCAAGGATCACTACATCGGGACCGTCGACATGGTGGTGAATTTCTTCACCTACGTCGCCGAAGAAACCCGTGAGTGGCTGGCCAAGCTGGGCGTGCGCTCCCTCGAAGAGTTGATCGGTCGTACCGATCTGCTGGACATCCTCGAAGGCCAGACCGCCAAGCAGCAACACCTGGACCTGACGCCGTTGCTGGGCAGCGATCACATCCCGGCGGACAAGCCTCAGTTCTGCCAGGTCGACCGCAACCCCCCGTTCGACAAAGGCCTGCTGGCCGAGAAAATGGTCGATCTGGCCACCTCGGCCATCAACGACATGAGCGGCGCTGATTTCGCGCTGGATATCTGCAACTGCGACCGTTCGATCGGCGCGCGGATCTCCGGTGAAATCGCTCGCAAGCATGGTAACCAAGGCATGGCGAATGCGCCGATCACCTTCCGCTTCAAAGGGACGGCCGGTCAGAGCTTCGGTGTGTGGAACGCTGGCGGCCTGAACATGTACCTGGAAGGCGACGCCAACGACTACGTCGGCAAAGGCATGACTGGCGGCAAGCTAGTTATCGTCCCGCCCAAGGGCAGCGTCTACAAGACTCAGGACAGTGCCATCATTGGCAACACCTGCCTGTACGGCGCCACTGGCGGCAAGCTGTTCGCCGCCGGTACCGCAGGCGAGCGTTTCGCGGTGCGTAACTCCGGTGCTCACACGGTTGTGGAAGGCACGGGCGATCACTGCTGCGAGTACATGACCGGTGGTTTCGTCTGCGTATTGGGCAAGACCGGTTACAACTTCGGCTCAGGCATGACCGGCGGTTTCGCCTACGTGCTCGACCAGGACAACTCCTTCGTTGACCGGGTCAACCACGAACTGGTGGAAATCCAGCGGATCAGCGGTGAGGCGATGGAAGCCTATCGCAGCCACCTGCAACGCGTGCTGAACGAATACGTCGAGGAAACCGACAGCGAGTGGGGTCGTAACCTCGCTGAAAACCTCGATGACTATCTGCGTCGTTTCTGGCTGGTCAAGCCCAAGGCTGCCAACCTGAAATCGTTGCTTTCCAGCACCCGTGCCAACCCGCAGTGATATGCGCCTGAAGAGTTTGATGAGGTTTTAACAATGGCTGAACGTCTGAATAACGACTTCCAGTTCATCGATGTCGGGCGCAAGGATCCGAAGAAGAAACTGTTGCGTCAACGCAAGAAAGAGTTCGTGGAGATCTACGAACCCTTCAAACCCCAGCATTCGGCCGATCAGGCCCACCGCTGCCTGGGTTGCGGTAACCCGTATTGCGAATGGAAGTGCCCGGTGCACAACTTCATTCCGAACTGGCTGAAGCTGGTGGCCGAGGGCAACATCCTCCAGGCCGCCGAGCTGTCGCACCAGACCAACACCCTGCCGGAAGTCTGTGGCCGGGTGTGTCCGCAGGATCGTCTGTGCGAGGGTGCCTGCACCCTCAACGACGGTTTCGGCGCGGTGACCATCGGTTCGGTCGAGAAGTACATCACCGACACCGCGTTCGCCATGGGCTGGCGCCCGGACATGTCCAAGGTCATACCGACCGGCAAGCGTGTTGCGGTGATCGGCGCAGGCCCGGCAGGCCTGGGCTGTGCCGACGTGCTGGTGCGCGGCGGCGTGACCCCGGTGGTGTTCGACAAGAACCCGGAAATCGGCGGCTTGCTGACCTTCGGCATCCCCGAGTTCAAGCTGGAAAAGACCGTGCTGAGCAATCGTCGCGAAGTCTTCACCGGCATGGGCATCGAGTTCCGCCTGAACACCGAAGTGGGCAAGGACGTGACCGTCGAGCAACTGCTCGAAGAATACGATGCCGTGTTCATGGGCATGGGTACCTACACCTACATGAAGGGTGGCTTTGCCGGTGAGGATTTGCCGGGCGTGCATGACGCGCTGGATTTCCTGATCGCCAACGTCAACCGCAACCTGGGCTTTGAAAAGTCGCCGGAAGATTTCGTCGACATGAAAGGCAAGAAGGTGGTGGTACTGGGTGGCGGCGACACGGCGATGGACTGCAACCGTACGTCGATTCGCCAGGGCGCCAAGTCGGTGACCTGCGCTTATCGTCGCGACGAAGCGAACATGCCGGGCTCGCGCAAAGAGGTGAAGAACGCCAAGGAAGAAGGCGTGAAATTCCTCTACAACCGCCAGCCGATCGCGATCGTCGGTGAAGACCGTGTCGAAGGCGTGAAGGTGGTCGAGACCCGTCTCGGCGAACCGGACGCCCGTGGCCGTCGCAGCCCCGAGCCGATCCCGGGTTCCGAAGAGATCATCCCGGCTGATGCCGTGGTCATTGCGTTCGGTTTCCGTCCAAGCCCGGCGTCGTGGTTCGAACAGCACAGCATCCAGACCGACAGCCAGGGCCGCGTCGTGGCCCCGGAGCAAGGTCAGTACAAGCATCAGACCAGCAACCCGAAAATCTTCGCCGGTGGTGATATGGTTCGCGGTTCTGACCTGGTGGTGACGGCGATCTTCGAAGGCCGCAATGCCGCCGAAGGGATCCTGGATTATCTGGGCGTTTAACCCCGATCCTGAACTGAAATGCAGTAACCCTGTGGGAGCGAGCCTGCTCGCGATAGCGGTGAATCAGTCACCAGATGTACTGACTGACACTCCGCTATCGCGAGCAGGCTCACTCCCACAGTCGTTTTATGGTGTTGCGAAGACAGTGTTCCACCGCGACAAATTGACCCGATAGACAAAAGGCTGACCTGCAACCGTGCCTTTTGCGTCGCGCTCTGAGAAAATGCCCGCACTTTTTTTCCGGATGCCGACATGACTGCCCTGAAGAACGACCGTTTCCTTCGCGCCCTGCTCAAGCAACCCGTAGACGTCACCCCCGTGTGGATGATGCGTCAGGCCGGTCGCTACCTGCCGGAATACCGCGCCAGCCGTGCCAAGGCCGGCGACTTCATGAGCCTGTGCATGAACCCGGAGTTCGCTTGCGAAGTCACGATGCAGCCGCTCGACCGCTACCCACAACTGGACGCGGCGATCCTGTTCTCCGACATCCTGACCATTCCCGATGCCATGGGCCAAGGCCTGTACTTCGAAACCGGTGAAGGTCCGCGCTTCAAGAAAGTCATCAGCACGATGGCGGACATCGAAGCGCTGCCGATTCCTGATCCGCACAAAGACCTCGGCTACGTCATGGACGCGGTCAGCACCATCCGCCGCGAACTGAACGGCCGCGTGCCGCTGATCGGCTTCGCCGGCAGCCCATGGACCCTGGCCACCTACATGGTCGAAGGCGGCTCGTCGAAAGACTACCGCAAGACCAAAACCATGCTCTACGACAACCCGCAAGCCTTGCACCTGTTGCTGGACAAGCTCGCGCAGACGGTCACCAGCTACCTCAACGGCCAGATCATGGCCGGGGCGCAAGCGGTGCAGATCTTCGACAGTTGGGGTGGCAGCCTTTCGGCGGCGGCGTACCAGGAATTCTCCCTGGCCTACATGCGCAAAATCGTCAGCGGCCTGATCCGTGAACACGAAGGCCGCAAAGTGCCGGTCATCCTGTTCACCAAGAACGGCGGCCTGTGGCTCGAAAGCATTGCTGACGCTGGCGCTGATGCGCTCGGCCTGGACTGGACCTGTGACATTGGCAGCGCCCGTGATCGCGTCGGCAGCAAAGTCGCCCTGCAAGGCAACATGGACCCGACCGTGCTGTACGCCAAGCCAGAAGCCATTCGCACCGAAGTCGGCCGCATCCTCGCCAGCTACGGCAAGGGCAGCGGCCACGTGTTCAACCTTGGTCATGGCATCACGCCCGAAGTCGACCCGGAACACGCCGGCGCCTTCCTGCGCGCGGTGCATGAACTGTCTGCGCAGTATCACGAGTGATCGTCGCGGGTTAACAAGCACCCTGCTTTTCTGTGGGAGTGAGCCTGCTCGCGATGGCGGTCTAACATCCAACTTAGATGTTGAATGTTATGACCTCATCGCGAGCAGGCTCGCTCCCACAGTTGTTTTGTATGAGGCAAATTCAGGCTTTCACTCCGCCGAGCGGCGGCAACTTCGCCAGTTTCAGCGCCACCAGCAGCGCAATCACCAGCAACCCGCCGATGAACAACCCGATCCCGTTCCATCCGCCCATGTGCCAGAACACCCCGCCCGCCGTCCCGGCAATGCTCGACCCGGCGTAATAGCTGAACAGGTAAAGCGACGATGCTTGCCCTTTGGCCTTGATCGCCCGACGGCCAATCCAGCTACTCGCCACCGAATGGGCGCCGAAGAAGCCGAAAGTGAAGATCAACATACCAATGATCACCACCGGCAGCGGCGTGAGCATGGTCAGGGCGAGGCCTGCGATCATCAGCACGATGGTCGCCCACAGCACTTTGCGACGGCCGAGCTGGTCGGCCAACGAGCCGATTTTCGCTGAGCTGTAGATACCCGACAGATACACCACCGAGAGCAGCCCGACGAAGGCCTGGTCCATGTGGTACGGCTCGGCCAGCAGGCGATAGCCGATGTAGTTGAAGAGGGTGACGAACGCGCCCATCAGCACGAAGGCTTCAAGGAATAGCAGCGGCAGGCCGGCGTCACGAAAGTGCAGAGTGAACCCGTCAATCAGGCTGCGCGGGTGCAAAGAGCGGGCGCGGAAGTTGCGCGACTCGGGAAGGATTTTCCAGAACACCGCCGCCGCGATCAGGGCCAGGCCGCCGATTACCAGCATCGCCGTGTGCCAGCTGACAAAGTCGATCAACACGCCAGTGATCAAGCGTCCGCACATCCCGCCAATCGCGTTGCCGGCGATGTACAAACCCATGGCCAGGCCGATGTGCTGCGGGTGGATCTCTTCACTCAAGTAAGTCATGGCAACCGCTGCCAGGCCGCTCAACGACAACCCAATCAGCGCCCGCATCACCAGCACGCCGTGCCAGCTCGGCATTACTGAACTGGCGATGGTGCAGAGCGCGGCGGCGAACAGCGCGGCGACCATCACCGGTTTGCGTCCGATACGATCGGAGATCGGGCCGGTGATCAGCAGGCCGATGGCGAGCATGCCGGTGGCGACCGACAGGATCAGGCTGCTCTGAGCGGCGTTGATGGCGTACTCATGGGACAGCAGCGGCATCATCGGCTGCACGCAGTAAAGCAGGGCGAAGGTCGCGAAGCCGCCACAGAACAGCGCCAGCACAGTGCGCATGAACATTGGCGTGCCTTTTTCGATGTAGATCTCCTTTAATTCGGCGATAACATCGTCCACCGCGGCGGGCGGAACTTCATGAGCGAGTGGGGCGACAGCAGTTTTCACTTCAGACCTCGGGACAAGCAGCCGGTCAGGCAATGAAAAAAGCATATAGCCGCCTAATGATTCAATCCAATATATTGTTCGACCTGTTTGATAGGTTTAGCGACCTAATGGAGTTTTCATGGAATTGCGTCACCTGCGCTACTTCATCGCCGTCGCCGAAGAGCTGCACTTCGGCCGCGCCGCCCAGGTGCTGGGCATTTCGCAACCACCGCTGAGTCAGCAGATTCAGGCGCTGGAACAAGAAGTGGGAGCACGGTTGTTCGAGCGCACCAATCGTCGGGTGGAGCTCAGTGAAGCCGGCCGGTTGTTTCTGGAAGAGGCGCGGCTGGTGCTGGCGCAGGTCGACAAAGCGGCGGATGTTGCACGGCGGGCGCAGTTGGGTGAGCTGGGCGAACTGAAAATTGGCTTCACCTCGTCGGCGCCATTCAACTCGACTATTCCACAGGCGATCTTTTCATTTCGTCAGCGATTCCCGGCGGTGCACCTGAACCTGCGGGAGATGAGCAGCACCCAGGTCGCCGATGCGTTGGTGGAGGAGTCGATCGAAGTAGGAATCATGCGACCGCTTGGGTTACCGGACTCGCTCAGCGTGGTGGAACTGATGCGTGAGCCACTGGTGGCGGTGCTCAGCTCCAAGCATCCATTGGTGAACGACAGCGAAGAGGGCTTGTTTCTGTCGGCCCTGGCCCTCGAGCCTTTCGTATTTTTCCCACGCAGTTATGGCAGTGGTTTGTACGCACAATTGCTCAGCCTGGCTCGGGATGCCGGTTTCAGCCCGCACTTTGCCCAAGAGGCGGGCGAAGCGATGACGATCATTGGTCTGGTGGCGGCGGGGTTGGGTGTTTCGGTGCTGCCGGCGTCTTATCAGCGGATGCGCATCGATGGGGTGGTCTATCGGCCGTTGCTCGATCCTGAGGCGGTTTCGGCCGTGTGGCTGGTACAGCGCAAGGATCAGAAGTCGCCGATGGCCAAGGCGTTTGTGGAGTTGTTGACGCGTAAGGTTGAGCCGTTGAAGACGTGACTGCTTCGCAGTCAATCGCGGGCAAGCCCGCTCCCACAGGGTTCAGCGGTGTGAACACCTGTTTCGGCACGCTGCTGGACTTTGTGGGAGCGGGCTTGCCCGCGAAAGCGTCCGCGAGTTCACCAAAAAAGGAGCAGTTACCGATGCCATATCGGACGCTTCGCTTAAGGGTGTAAGACATTTCCGAACAACCTTGAACAGGCCACAGCGCCTTGCGGCATTGCCTACAACTACTCCAGAATCCGCCGGCTTGTGCGCTTTGGGGGCTATCGGTAATTTCGTTCGCATCACTGATTTCCAGTGATCGGGTTTAGTAGCCCGGTTTTCCCTCCCAAACGAATGCACAAGTGTCGTTCAGTCAGGCATACGTCTGCACTTGATGGTAGCTGTGCGCATGGCGCCCTTGGGTGCGCCGGATTTGGGTCGGTGTCCGGTCTACTAACTTGCGCGCAGCTGCCACCCTTCCGTTTAGTAGCGAGACAGGTTGCGGCACTACTAACAGGAAGACCTTCCCAATGTTCAAGCCAACTCCGAACCCGCCGGATTCCGAAACACGCACACCAAGCAAAATCTTCCTCATCGCCCCCAATATCGACAATCACACCCTGCTGGCATACGCCTGTGAATCCCTGGCATCAGCCAACGTCATGGCGAGCGATTTCGCGAGGTCTCTGCAAGGGTCGCAAAGCAACACACTGCTGGGGATTCAGCAGTCGATCATGCTGGGGGAGCTGGCGGTGAATCGGGTGCTGGATAACCTCGATCCATCCTAGTGCGTCAGGGCGCTAACACTGCCTGCTTTCCCGAGAGGGGCTTGTGAGACTCTGAGGATCCTGGGTAACCAGCCATCGCAGAGCCAGACAGGGCCGGGGCTATGTCGAACCGACCTGTTTGAGACGGCGCTATTGTGGCGAGGGAGCTTGCTCCCGCTGGGTCGCGAAGCGGCCCCAAAAGAAAGGACTGCTACGCAGTCCAGCGGGAGCAAGCTCCCTCGCCACAGGTTATTCATTGTTCGCAGCGTTTATTTATCTGCCGGGCATTGCCTCGTTACGACCAGCGCCGAAAGATCAGCGACGTATTAACCCCGCCAAACGCAAAGTTGTTGTTCATCACGTACTGGTTGCTCATCTGCCGGAACTCGCCGCGCAGGTAATCGAGTTTGCCGCAGTGCGGGTCGACGTCGTCGAGGTTGAGGGTGTGGATGTACAGGTCGCGGTTCATCATTTCGATGCTGAACCAGGACTCCAGCGCACCGCAGGCTCCGAGGGTGTGACCGAGGAAACTCTTTTGCGAGCTGATCGGCATGTGCTCGCCGAACAACGCGCTCGTTGCCAGGGTTTCGGCAATGTCGCCCTGTTCAGTGGCGGTGCCGTGACCATTCACATAGCCGATGTCGGAAGGCTGCAGCCCGGCGTCTTCCAGGGCCAGTTCCATGGCCCGGCGCATGGTGACCTGCTCTGGGCGGGTGGCGTGCTGGCCGTCGGCGTTGCTGCCGAAACCGACGAGTTCGGCGTGGATGTGCGCACCGCGAGCCAAGGCGTGTTCGAGTTCTTCGAGCACCAGCATGCCGCTGCCTTCACCGATCACCAGGCCATCGCGGCCACTGTCGTAGGGGCGCGGGGACGTCTGCGGGGCATCGTTTTTCAGGCTGGTGGCGTAGAGCGCATCGAAGACCATCGCTTCGGTGGGGCACAGTTCTTCGGCACCGCCGGCGAGCATCAATGGCAAGCGGCCGAACTTGACTGACTCGTAGGCGTAACCGATGCCCTGGCTGCCGCTGGTGCAAGCGCTGGAGGTGGGGATCAGTCGGCCGGTGAGGCCAAAGAAGATGCTGATGTTCGCCGCCGTGGTGTGCGGCATCATGCGCACGTAGGAGTTAGCGTTCAGGCCCTCGGCCACCGAGTTGAGCAGCATGTTGCCGAACGCCTTGATCTCGTCGGTGCTGCCGGTGGAGGAGCCGCAGGAAACGCCCATGCGCCCGTCCTTGATCGATTCGTCACCCAGCAGACCGGCATCGGCCAATGCCTGTTCCGCTGCACCGACCGCCAGGCGCGAGACCCGGCCCATGCTGCGCAATTGCTTGCGGGTCCAGTGGCTCGGCACTTTGAAGTCGTCGATCGGCCCCGCCAGGCGCGTGTTGAGTTCGGTGAAGCGATCCCACTCGTCCATCCGGCGAATGCCACTGCGGTTGGCCGCGAAGTTGGCGACGATGGTGGCCCAATCGCTGCCCAGTGAGGTGATGCCGGCCATGCCGGTGACGACGACGCGCTTCATCAGCACAGGCCTCCGTTGACGGCCAGAACCTGCCGGGTGATGTACGACGCTTCCGCCGACATCAGGAAATTCACCGCGCTGGCCACCTCTTCCGGTGTACCCATGCGTTGTGCGGGGATCATTTTCATCATTTCTTCCACCGGCACGTTTTCATCGAGCATCGCGGTGTCGATCAAGCCGGGTGCGACACAGTTAACGGTAATTTTGCGCTTGCCCAATTCAATCGCCAACGCCTTTGCCGCGCCGATCAAACCAGCCTTGGAGGCGCTGTAGTTGACCTGGCCACGGTTGCCGATCAACCCGGACACCGAGGTGATGCAAACAATCCGTCCGGCCGCGCGACGGCGAATCATCGGCATCATCACCGGGTGCAGCACGTTGTAGAAACCGTCGAGGTTGGTGCGCATCACCACATCCCAATCATCCTCGGAAAGGGCTGGAAAAGCGCCGTCGCGCGTCAGGCCGGCGTTCAGCACCACGCCGTAATAGGCGCCGTGGGTTTCCACGTCGGCTTCGAGAATGGCTTTGCAGTTGGCGCGATCGGACACGTCGAATTGCACTATGCGCACGTTGCGCCCCAAGGCTTCGATTTCCGCCTTCACCGCTTCAGCGTCCGCCAGGCCGCTGCGGCAATGCAGCACGATGTCATGCCCGGCCTGGGCCAGGCGCAAAGCGATAGCACGGCCGATGCCACGGCTGGAACCGGTGATCAGTACGGATTCAGTCATGGCTGGGTTCCTTGGGTTTCATGAAGGTATTGGGCGGCCTGAGGCGGACGGAACACGTTCAGACGAGCGGTAGCGTGAATGCCGGGGGCGGTGATGTGGCATTCGAACACGCCCATGCCGTTGTCGTCCTCCAGCGAGCGGATGCCGTGGATAGTCAGCTCGGTGCCGACGGGGAAGTGTTCGACGTTGCATTCGAATTTGCGGGTGCCGAGCAGAAACCCCAGCTCCACCGCATCGCCTCGCTGGCGCGCGTGGCAACCGGCGTAGGCGGCGACGCTCTGGGCCATCAGTTCGATGCCGACCCAGGCCGGCAGGCTGCCGTCCGGGCGGTTGAACAGGCCATCGGGTCTGACCGTGAGACGGGTGTAAATCTGCTCGTCATCGAACGACAGGATCTGTTCGATGAAGATCATGTCGCCAGCGTGCGGCAGCAGCTCGGCGATCGGCCAGTCAATCATGGGGCGTCTCCGATAATCAGGCTGACGTTGTTACCACCGAAGGCAAAGGAATTGCTCATCAGATAGCGAGGTGCAATGGACGTCAGGCGATCGGCCGGGGTCACCCATTTCAGGGCTGGCAAATCGGGGTCCGGTTGGCCGTCCCAGATGTGGGGCGGCAGGGCGTGCTCGCGGTTGCCTGCACTCAGGCTCAACCAGCAGAACGCCGCTTCCAGCGCGCCGGCCGCCCCGAGGGTGTGGCCGGTTATGGGTTTGGTCGACGAACACGGCACCCCCGCCGGGAACAACGTCGCCACCGCCAGGCTTTCCATGGCGTCGTTGTGTTGGGTGGCGGTGCCGTGCAGGTTCAGGTAATCGATCTGCTGCGGTTGCAGTTGGGCGCGGCTCAAGGCTTTGCGCATCGCTTGCAGGGCGCCGCGGCCGGTCGGCTCCGGTGCGGAAATGTGGTGGGCATCGGAGCTGGCGCCACTGCCGAGCAGGGCAATCGGCTGGCTGTCGCCGACCTGTTTGCTCATCAAAAACAGCACCGCCGCTTCGCCAATGTTGATGCCGTTACGGTTCACCGAAAACGGGTTGCAGCGTTGCCCGGACACCGCTTCCAGCGCCGAGAACCCATTGAGGGTCAACTTGCACAAGCTGTCGACACCGCCGCACAGCACCGCGTCGCACACGCCCAGGTCCAGCAGTCGTTGAGCACTCATCAGCGCTCGGGCGCTGGAGGTGCAAGCCGTGGAAATCACATAGGCCGGGCCGCTCAGTTGCAGCCAGTCGGCGAGGAAGTTCGCCGGGGCGCCGAGTTCCTGTTGCTGATAGTCGTAATCGGCCGGGAACTGATGCTCGCGGATGTAATGGGCCAGGCCGCGACTGGCTTCGTCGATGCCCGAGGTGCTGGTGCCCAGGACGATACCGATGCGGTCGCGGCCGTAGGTCTGGATCGCCTGGTCGATGTCTTCGCGAATTTGCAGCGCGGCTTCCAGCAGCAATTGATTATTGCGGGTGTTTTGCGGCGCAAGCTCGGCCGGGATCGGCGCCAGTTCGCCTTGGACCGCGGCCACGGGCAGCGACCGTTCTGCCACCCAGCCAGCCTCATCACGCATGCCCGAACAATCACCGGCAAACAGGTTGCGGGCGACTTCGGACTTGTCACGGCCCAGGGCGCAGATCACCCCGAGGGCATTCAGGTAGGCCGTCATGGCGTCTCCCCGCTGAGCGGCGTGACTTGATATTTCGGGCCTTTGGGCAGGTTCAATTCAAAGCTCATGGGTTGTGAGTAGCGAACTTCCCAGTGCGCTGGCAAGGACCGTTGCGAGCCATGCTGCCACGCGGCGGGATAGTTGCCCGACAGTTCATCTTTAGGGGTCAGCGCAAACAGCAGCGCCGCGAACAACTCTCGCGCTTCCGGATTGGGCGGCAGCAGACCGTCAGCCTGCCATTTGCCATCGACCAGTTTCTGGCGTGCCTGGGGAATGCCCAGCAAGTCCATCATCGACCAGCGAATGCCAGGGCCTTCACGCTGGATCACCAGCACCCAGTCCTGCCGTTGGTCGGCCACCAGACGCTGGATGTGCAATTGCAGCGGCAACGACAGGTTCGGGGTTTGCTCGGGCAGCGGCGCCCGGCTGGCGCAGGCGCTCAGCAACAGGACCGCGCCGAGTAGCAAAAATCTCAGGAAGCTCGCTATCCCTGTGGGAGCGAGCCTGCTCGCGATGAGGGCGCTACATTCAACAGTTATGCTGGCTGACCCACCGCTATCGCGAGCAGGCTCGCTCCCACAGGTTTGAGTTGCACTGAACATCACACAACACCCTCAAGAGGTTTGCGCGCGACCACATTGACCAGGGTTTCTTCCCGTTGGCCGAAGGGCTTTGGCCGGCGCAGACCCAAGCGTTCAAACAGCCCGAAATCCTTGGCGCGGCTCCACCACAAGTATGGATAAGACACATTCTGCGAGCCGAGTTCGAAACCCTGCTGGCGAATCATGTCCAGGTACCCGGCTGCGCTCTTTTGCACGTGCATCGGATGACGGAACAACCAGCGGATCACCCAGGTATCAATGTAAGCCTCGGTGGATTCGGCGAACAGCAGATAGCCACCGGGTTTGAGCACGCGGTAGAACTCGGCCAGTGCCTGTTGTTGCTGCACCAGATGATGGAAGGTCTGGTGGCAGAACAGCAAATCGACGCTGGCGTCCGGGACGTTGATGCTCGCGCAGTCGCTGCCGATCAACTCCACCACCATGCCTTGGCGGACGGCTTCTTCGCCGGCCAGGTTCAGGCTGTGCGGGTCAGCGTCCAGACCGATCAGGCGCTTGGGTGCGAAGGTCTGGCGCAGGTACTGGAACGACTTGCCCTGACCGCAACCGGCATCCAGCAGCACCGGGTTGCTCGGCGGTGTTTCGCTGAACAGGCTGCGCAAATCGGCGATTGCCACTCGCAAAACATGGTGCTGCCAGGTGTGGCTGCGCAGGAACCAGAAACCGAAGCGGGTCTCTTCGACGTAGGTGTCGCTCAAGTAGCTCATGTGGCGTCCTTTGCACAGAGCTCCGAGAGCATCCGCAGCCGACGCTTGGGTTCGGTGACGAACGGATTACGCTCGTCCCAGGCATAACCAGCAAGGATCGAACTGATCATGCGGCGAATATCCGGCGAGCCGCCCTCGAAATAAATCACATCCTGGAACGTCCCGGCGTACCAGCCTTCGACGTAGCAACGGAACGTGTCGACGCCGCGCTTGAGCGGGATGGCGAACTCAGTCTGCCAGTCGACATTTTCGCCTTGCAGTTGGCGATGCAGCACCGCGGCGGCCATGCTCGCCGAGCGCATGGCTATGGTCACGCCGGAGGAGAACACCGGGTCGAGGAATTCCGCCGCGTTGCCGAGCAGGGCAAAGCCTGGCCCGTGGAGGGTTTTGACGTTGGCCGAGTAGCCGCCGATGGTTCGGGCAGGCGTGTCCCACACAGCGTTGTTCAGCACGCCGGCCAGGCTTGGGGTTTCAGCGATGAACCCACGCAGGCACTCGTCCAGGTCCTCCATGCGGCCTTCGAAGTGTTCGGCTGCCGCGACCACGCCCACCGAACAACGGCCGTCGCTGAACGGGATGGTCCAGAACCAGATGTCGCGGTGGATCGGATGGGTGGTGATGAGGATTTTTTCCCGTTCGAAGGCCGGGTTGTCGATGTGGTCTTCGACGTGGGTGAACACGGCCTGGCGCACCGGGAAGTCCGACGGCGCTTCAAGGTCGAGCAGGCGCGGCAGCACACGGCCGTAGCCGCTGGCATCCAGCACGAAATCGGCTTCGACGCGGTACTGGCTGCCGTCTTCGCGAAGCACGTCCAGTTGCGGTTTCGCCAGGGTGAAATCGACGCTGACGATGGCTTCGCCGTAACGAACGTCCACCCCTTGCAGCGCGGCCTGATCGGCCAGCAGCTTGTCGAAATCGGCCCGCTGGACCTGGAAGGTGGTCGGCTTGCCATTGCTGAACGTCTCGCCGAAATCAAAGGCGCTGTATTGCTCGCCCCAAGCGAATGCCGCACCGTTTTTCAACTGGAATCCGGCGGCATTCACCGCCTCGAGCATGCCCGCTTCTTCGACGAAATCCAGGCAGTGGGACAGCAGGCTTTCACCGATGGAAAACCTTGGGAAATGCTGGCGTTCGATCATCAATACGTCATGGCCTTTGCGCTTGAGCAGCGCGGCGGCGATGGCGCCCGATGGACCTGCACCGATCACCACGACCTGACGATGTTCCATTTCAACTGTTGGCACGGGAGCTCCTTGCCGGGACGGCGATGTTCAGAGGGGTTCGGTGCATACCGGCGAGTGCCGGCAGCAGTGTCGCGATCAGGCCCATCACCATCAGCGCGAAGTACAGCGCCGGGCTGATGAGCTGTTGTTGCAGCAGCAGGTTGAGAAAGACGATCTCGCTCAAGCCACGAATATTCAGCAAGACGCTTTCGCGCCAGCGGCTGGCGCCCTCAAACGAGGCGCCGGCCCAGCCGAGGCCCAGCCAGTTGCCCAGCAGCTTACTGGCAATCGGGAACAGCAGCAGTGCCGCCAGTTGTACCCAACCGAGGCTGGCCATGGCCGCGTGGACATTGATTTGCACGATGCCGAACGTGAGGATCAGCGGGATCGCGATATACGTCTGCAAGTGACTCATCCAGATCACCGGCAGCGGCAACACCAGCGGCACTTTGAGCGCGGCCATCCACAGCAGGTAACCGATGCCGAAAATCAGCGCATTGAGCTTGAAGTGTTCCGCCACGACCAGCAGTGCGAAGAAGCACGTGCTGTGCAGCAACGGTTGGCGCAAGCGCAGCAGACGCAGCAGCAACGGCAGGCAGGCGCCGGCCAGCGGCAGTAACAGGCTGCTCAGGTGCAGGCTGCCCTGGGCGATGGCAAACAGGGTCCAGCAAGTGAGGTCGATGAGGATCGCGGTCTGCACCAGTCGCCGGGTAGCGGCAGGTGGGTACTTGATGTGCCGCAGGTACAGATACAACACCGGAATCGCGGTGATGGCGAACAGCAGGCCGACCGCCAGGGAACTGATCCAGGGTTGCGGCGGCAACAGCCAGACCGCTGTCGCGAGGCCGCAGGCAAACGGAATGCAGAAACTCGGCAGGGCGATTTTCAGGCTTTGACGGTCAAGTCGCAGGTCAATCACGTCACTGAGAATGTGCCCCAGCAACAAGGCAAAACCCAGGCTGTAGAGGTTTTTCAGCCAGACCGGCGCGACCAGCGCGGCGCCGCTCAATTGCCATTGGGGCTCGATCCAGAAGTACATCAGCAGCGGCAGGCCGAAGGTCGCCAGCAGCAACTGGCTGACAATCGGGATCACGCCGAAGTGACGCCCGACACGGGTGGCCACGGCGAACAGCGCCAGGGCCATGATCCAGAACACGACGATCATCATGTCGCCGACTCCGTGACCGGGGCAACGTGAACCTGGCGTCCGGCCCACGGCGCAAGAATGAAGCTGAATGCCAGCCCCAGGCTCACCGACAGACCGAAATTGCTCACCGCCGGCGTGCTGGACACCGCCAGCAAACCGAACGACAGCCAGGTGGTCAGCGCCGCCAGCAAGGTGCCCAGCAGGCTCACGGCAGCGCCGCCGACCTGTTCACGCATGAGGATCGCGTAATCGACGCTGATGGCCGTCACCAGCAGCAGGCCGAACAGGCTGAACAGCGTCAGCGGTTGGCCCATCCAGCCGAGACTGGCCAGGCTGCACAGTGCGGCCAACAGCGGCAGGGCGACGATTCGCAGGGCGCCGCCGAAACCGAACGGCAGGATCAGCACCAGCACGATCAACACGCAGGAAGCGAGTTTCAACTCTGCGGCACTGATCTGGGTGTCGGCGAACACCTTGTTCAACTCACCGAGGCGATCCACCAGTTCCACGCCCGGCAAATCCAGCGCCTGGACGCGCAGCAGAGAGGGGTTGTTCAAGCCTTGCAGACTGACCATCGCCGCTACGCCGTCCTCGGTCGGTCCCAGCCACAGCGGGCGATAGGGCTCGGCCAACGGACCGACCAGCGCCGCGTCGATGTCTTCGGTGGGCAGCGCCTGCAATTTCGTAAGCTCAGCTTGCAGCGCCTCGGCGGGCACGCCGACATCGAGCAGCGGTTGCCAGAACTGCGGCAACTTGTTCAGCGCTTCACGCACTTTGCGCTGTTCGGTGGGTTGGCTGACCAATTGATTGAGCGACAGATAACCCTGGAGTTTGTCCAGGTTGACCAACTGATCCAGCCGCTCGCTCAGCGCGGTTTGGCGTTCCAGCAGTTGCTGCTGATTGGCCGCGCGCACCAGGAAAAACTGGCTGGTGGGTTGATAGCCGGTGATGCGCGCAATGGTTTGTGCTTCGTCAGTCAGTTGCTGCGGCGCACCGACCCATTGGCGAATGTCGTTTTTGGTCTCGAGCTGCAACAGGCCGGCCACACAAAAGGCGATCAGCAGCGCCAGCAGCACCGGCGTACTCGCGAGTTTGAGCAGCGCTTCACGCCGCCCCAGCAAATACTCGGCTACCCGCAGCGGCCACTGCGCTGGACGCAAATCTGCGCCCTTGAGCAGCGCCGGCAGCAGGCACACCGCGGACAAATAAGCGCCGAGCAGACCCGCAGCAGAGAACACGGCGATTTGGGTCAGCGCCGGGAACGGTGTCCAGGCCAGGGCCAGGTAACCGATGCAACTGGTGATCAGGCTCAGCGTCAGGCCCGGCAATGTCAGGCGCAGGGCCGGCCAACTGTGCCAGGGTTTCAGGCTCCAGCTCTTGGACAGGTAATGCAGCGGGTAATCGACCGCTACGCCGATCAGGCTCGAACCGAGCACCAGTGTCATCACATGCATCCGGCCGAACAGCGCCACACAGGCCACCGCGCCGAAGAGCATGCCGACCAGCACCGGGACGAAGGCCAGCAACACCCGCCAGCGCCGGAAGGCCAGCAACAACAGCAACAGAATGCCCGCCGTGGCGCCGCCACCGACCCAGGTCATTTCCCGGGCGGCTTGCTTTTGCCCACTGGCCGCATAGAGCAAACCGCTGGCGGCAAGCAATTGGACGTTGGCCTGGGCGGCTTCTTCACGGCTGTGCTGGAGCAGGTCGGCCACTTGCAGCGGCAGGTTCATGTCGAAGGCGTTGCCCGTGGTGCGCGAGCGCAGCAGCACCCAACTCTTGCCGTCGGCATCGGCCACCAGCGCACCGCTGCCGATGTCCAATTGCACCGAACCGCGCTGCGGCTGGCTGTTCTGGATGCGTCCGGTCAGGCCCAGCCAGTCATCCTGGCTCGGCACCAGACTGAAACCGGTGAAGGGGTCGAACAGCGCTTGGACTCGCTGCTGGATAAAGGCGTCGGGATGCTCGATCAGTTGCTGTCGGTCAGCCGCTGACAACATCGCGAGTCGGCCATTGAGCAACTGCGTGCGCAGCGCCGGCAAGTCGGCTTGCAGGTTCCACTGGACCTTCTCGAACAAGCCGCTCGCCTGCCATTGCTCACCCAGTTTCTGCGCCATCGCGACCGCTTGCTGGCGATCGGTGTGACCGACCAGCACCAGCATTTCGCGGTTCAGTGGTTCTTGCATGCGCTGTTCGGCGCGCAGTTCCAGCGGGTCTGGCGCCGTGCCCGGCACCAGTTCCATCAGGTTGGCCGACAGCGGGGCGCCGTCACGCCATTGCCAGCCGGCGAGCGCAAGCACCGCCAGCAGCAGGATCAGAAACAGCCATGGAAGCCTCCGTTCACTCGGCAAAGTCATGTTGCTCCGCGTCGCTCAACGGTTGGGCGCTGGTGACGTCCTGCATGCGCAAGAGGGTGCTGTCGCCTTGGGTTTCGAGCAGCTCGATGCTGTGCACCAGTTCGCCGCCAGCAATGTTGATCTGCGTGAACACCTGTTTGAGCAGCATGGAGCGCGGGGTCAGCGTCAGCTTCCAGTTCTGTGCATCGCCGCTCAGTGAAAGCTCGAAATCCCGTTGCAGCCCGCTGCTGTCGCCTTGCAGCACGGCGAGGAACAAACGGTTCTGCTCGGCGCCGGCACTCTTGCTCGGCAGCATCTGCCAACCGCTGGCGTCACGTCGGGCAATGCCTTTGTCGCTGATGCGGTAATCCTGTTGCAGGGGGCTTTTCAGCAGCCAGAGCAAACCGTGGTTTTTAGCGAGGACGAAAGTGCCCTTGCTGGTCAGCGGCTGGGGCAGGGCACGCAGGTGCTTTTCCTGGATGAAGCTGCCGTGGATCACGTCAGGTTTTGCCAATTGATCGCTCAACTGCTGCAAATCAAAAGCCTGCGCCAACGAAGAAAAACCCAACGCCAATACCAGCGCCACCACGAACCTGTAGCAGCTGGCGAAGCCTGCGTCGGCCGGTCCGCGCTCGGGCGCAGCAGTCGCCCTGGGTTTCTTCTGATAGACCGCATGTGCAGGTTTTGCGACGGCTTCGCCGCCGAACGCAGCCTCGCGGGCTCGGCAGCTGCTACAAAGGGTTTTCAGCAGGTTCATGCGAGCACCCTTTCAACGGCGTCGGTGAAGACCCTGGGTGAGGCCAACTGCATTTCGCGGCTGCTCATGTCCACGGCGACCTGCACGGAACTGGCGCGGGTCAAGCGTTCGCCGGTTTGCAGATCGCTGATCAGGTAGCTGATCTTCAGACGGTTCTCCCATTCCACCAGATTGGCCCGCACGTTGAGCTTTTGGCCGAACACGGCGCCGCGCACATAACGCAATTGCAGATCGATCACCGGCCAGGCGTAACCCGACTCGACCATGGCCGTGTAGTTGTGGCCGATCTTGTCCAGCAGTGCGCAGCGGGCGACTTCCAGGTATTTGACGTAATGGCCGTGCCAGACGACGTTCATCGTGTCGACATCAAAGAACGGCACGAGGATTTCCGTATCGGTGTGAAGCACTCCCTTGCTACGCATGCAGCCTCCAGTGTTGCTCGGCGATGCGGTGCAGACACAGGCGCAGTTCACCTTCCAGCGCGCGGTCTTCGATGACTGGCGGGAAGTCCTTGGCCAACTCTTCGTGCATGGCGGCCAGGGCTGGCGGCAATGGTCGTGCATCCTCGGCCTTGCTGCGCAGCCAGACGCCTTGGTTGGCGGCCAGCAGGGTGGCGGCGGCGACCTGTTCGGTCAGCTCCAGCACACGGATCGCATCGCGGGCGGCGATGGTGCCCATGCTCACTTTGTCCTGGTTGTGGCATTCGGTGGAGCGCGAGAAGACGCTGGCCGGCATGGTGTTTTTCAGCGCTTCGGCGGTCCAGGCACTGGTGCCGATCTGCACGGCTTTGAAGCCATGGTTGAGCATCGCCCGATCCGCGCTGGCGCCGGACAGGTTGCTCGGCAAACCGTGGTTGTAACGCTCGTCCACCAGCAGGGCGAGTTGACGATCGAGCAGGTCGGCGACGTTGGCCACCAGGTTTTTCAGGCTGTCCATGGCGAACGCAATGTGGCCGCCGTAGAAGTGCCCGCCGTGCAGCACGCGCTCGGCTTCGGCGTCGATGATCGGGTTGTCGTTGGCGCTGTTGAGCTCGATCTCGATGAACGAGCGCAGCCAGTTCAGGCTGTCGGCCAATACGCCGAGGACGTGGGGTGCGCAACGCAGGGAATAGCGGTCTTGCAGACGATGCAGCGGCGCGGTCGGCGCGTCGATCGCCAGATCCTTGCGCAGCCACGCGGCGACTTGCATTTGCCCCGGATGCGGTTTGGTCGCGAACAGGCGCTCGTCGAAGTGCTCGGGGTTGCCTTGCAGGGCGACCACGTTCAACGCGGTGATGCGCGTGGCCAGTTGCAGCAGGTAATCGGCGCGGGCATAGGCCAGGCACGCGAGGCCGGTCATGACGGCGGTGCCGTTCATCAAGGCGAGGGCTTCTTTGGGGCGCAGTACCAGCGGCTCCCAGCCGAGTTCGCGGTGTACGTCGGCCGCTTGCCAGCGCTCGCCACGGAACATCACTTCACGCTCGCCGGACAACGTCGCGGCGACGTAAGACAACGGCGTCAGATCACCGCTGGCGCCCACCGAGCCCTCTTCCGGGATCAGCGGCAGAATGTCGTGTTCGAGGAAGGCTTGCAGGCGTTCCAGCAGTTCCACGCGCACCCCGGACACGCCGTGGCACAACGACTGCAAACGCGCCGCCAGCACCGCGCGAGTGGCCTGCGCATCAAGCAGTTTGCCCAGGCCGCAGCCGTGGAAGGTGTACAAATGACGAGGCAATGCCTCGACGTGATGCAGCGGCACCGCGACCACACAGGAATCGCCGTAACCGGTGGTCACGCCGTAGATCACGCCTTCCTTGTCCAGCAGGGAGTCCAGGAATCGCGCACCCTTGGCGATACGCTCACGGTACGCAGGGTCGCTTTGCAACTGCGTCGGCACCTGACGGTTGGCCAGGGCCAGCACGTCTTCGATGCGCAAAGGGAGTTCGCCGAAGGTTACCGGCTCAAGCGTTGGCGTCGTCATCGGTCTTCCAGAAAGGGTAAAAGTTGAACCATTGTCGGGGCGCTTCAAGGCAATAGTGACCCAAGCGTTCGGCATAGCGGGAAGCCCACTGATGAATGACCTGCTCGCGGTCGCTGCGCTTCCACACCACGGCGTCGGCGAACGGTTCGAGGGTCAGTCGATAGTCGCCCGTCGGCTTCTTCAGGCACAGCATCAGGTTGATCGGGCATTTCAGCAGACCGGCCAGCAACCAGGGCCCCTGCGGGAACGCAGCTGGATGGCCGAGGAAATCCACCGTCACGCTACGCCCGCCGTGCAGCGGCACGCGATCGCCGGCAATCGCCAGCCATTCGCCGCGTTCCAGGCGCTCATGGAGTTGCAGCATGATCAGCGGGTCCAGCTCGCTGACCTGAATCAGGCGCAAATTGGTCGCGCCGGCTTCACCGAGCAAGCGGTTGAATTGCTCGGCGTGCTTGGTGTGCACCAGCACGTTCATCGTGACTTTTTCGCCGATCTCGGCCAGCGCAC
Source organism: Pseudomonas sp. FW305-20 (assembly GCF_058788075.1). Classification (NCBI taxonomy): domain Bacteria; kingdom Pseudomonadati; phylum Pseudomonadota; class Gammaproteobacteria; order Pseudomonadales; family Pseudomonadaceae; genus Pseudomonas; species Pseudomonas sp. FW305-20. Next base: position 71,105 of record NZ_JBYTAJ010000023.1, read on the forward strand.
GGCAGACCTCGAGATTGCCCAGATGCGCGCCTACCAGCATCTGCCCGCGGGTGCCGCGCAGTTGATTGCGCAGCAAGGCCGGGTCGATGATTTCGATCTGTTCGATGCTCAACTTGCCGTTCCAGACGTCGAGCTTGTCGAGCATTGAGTCGGCGAAGGCCATGAACTGGCTGAAGACTCGCCAATGGCTCGGGCGCAATTCGTTGCGACCACTCCAGTCGGCGAGCCGCTGCTGGTATTGCCAGGCGCTGTGACGGGCGCTGCGCCCGAACAGGAAAAAATACAGGACGATGCCGTACAGCAGCGGGCTCAGCAGTCGACGACCGAGCACTTTGGCGCAGAGTGCAGTGAATTTCATCAGCCAGAAACTGCCGCGCTCCTGGCGATCAGCCCAGTGCTTTTTATCGGCGTCAGTGCTCATGCTCGCCACCGTCGCCAGAGAATCACTGGCGCCCGCAGCAACATGCCGAAGAACAACCGGGTGTGCATGCTCGTTATCAAAACGTTGTCGTGGAACAGGCGGAAATGCGAGACGCCATCCAGCGGGTAACGGACGTTGGTTTGCAGCCATTGCATGGGCACATTGCGCCAGGCCAGTCGTACCAGAATGTCCGAGTCGAAGTCCATGCGCTTGCCGATCTTCGCCGAATCGATCAGCGCCAGGGTCGGTGGTAACGGATAGACGCGGAAGCCGCACATGGAATCGCGAATCTGCAAAGACAGGGTGTTGATCCAGACCATGACGTGAGTCAGGTAGCGGGCGTACAGGCGACCTTTCGGCACGCTGGCGTCGTACCGCGGATAGCCGCAGATCACCGCGTCGGGATGGGCGCGTGACAGTTCGATAAAGGTCTGGACGTCTTGCAAGTCATGCTGGCCGTCGGCGTCCACCTGCAGGGCGTGGCTGAAGCCCAGGCGCGAGGCTTCGCGCATGCCGGTCATGACAGCGCCACCCTTGCCCTGGTTGGCGCCGAGCCGGATCAGGAACACTTTGTCGCGCAGGGCCAGTTGATCGAGCACTTTTGCACAAGGTTTATCGCTCGCATCGTCCACCAGAATGCATGGCAGGTTGCTGGCGAGCAGCGCTTCAACCACCGTGGTGATGGCGGTTTCGTGGTTGTAGACCGGGACGATTGCGCAGGGGTTATGCATGTTGGCTCACACCTGAAAGACCGAGGTGCCTGCATCGCGAGCAGGCTCGCTCCCACAGGGGATTCGTGCAGGGCGCAGATCCAGTGTGGGAGTGAGCCTGCTCGCGATTGAGTGCGCAGCACTCACTGAGGTTATGCATCGCCTGCCGCCTCCAGCAAGATCCGCCCACTGGAGCAGGTCGCGGTCTCGTTGCGATAGGTGAAATACAACTTGCTGCGCGTCGGATCGAAGCGCAGGTGCAGTTGGACTTCATCGCCGGGGCGTACCAGTTGCTGGAATTTCAGCACTTCCATGCCAGCGAATTTTGCCGGCAGGTTCATCAGTTGTTGACCCAGCGTCAACGCCCATTCCACTTGCACCACCCCGGGCAATACCGGCGTCTGGGGGAAGTGGCCGCTGAAGTAGGCGAGGTCGGGTGGTACCGCCAGTTGCAGGTTCCATTCGCCATCGATTTCGAGCTGATCCAGCACTTCCGGCGCCTTTGGACGCGGCGCCAGCAGCAGAGTTTCAACGGTGGCTTGGGGCAGTTTGCCCTGAGCGTTCAGCGGCAGTTGCCGCAGCAGGCGCCAGCGTCGTGGCAGGGCCAGGGCTTCGCAATGCTGGTGCAGATGCTGACGCAGTTCTTGCGTGAGGGTGCGTCGACCCTGATTGCGCAAGGCATGCAGGCCTGATTCGGTCAGCACCAGCAGCGCACCTAATGAGGCGCGGTTTTCCTGAACCACGCCAAGACGCGCTTCGGCGACCCAGTCGTGGGCCATCAGTGCCTGTTCCAGCATCGGTAGCGAGATACGTTTTTCTTCCAGTTTGACGATCCGGTCCAGCCGTCCGAGCAGTTCGAATCGACCGTCGGCAGCGAATCGTGCGGCATCCGCAGTGTGTTCGATATGCCCGGGAGGCAAGTACGGCGAAGCAATGAGCAGGGCGCCGTCGCTGTCCTGGCTCAACTCGATTCCAGCAAAGGCCTGCCAGAGCGCGTGGCCCTGACGCCAGGCGATACCGCCGGTTTCCGAGCTGCCGAGGATCTCCGTCGGCCATTGCTGCAGGCGTTGCTGAAGGCTGTGTGCGGCCTCGGCCGGCAAGGCACCGCCGGAGGAAAATACTCGGCGGACCGCACTTAATGCAGGCCAGTCGAGGTTGTCGCCCATGCGCTTGAGCAGCGCCGGGCTGGCGACCCAGGCAAACGCCGGGTGTGCGCGGCTGGCGCGCTGCAGGTCTTCAGGGAATGCCAGTTGCTTGCGCACAAACGAGCGCCCGGCGCACAGCGGCCACAGCACTCGAAACAATAATCCGTAGATATGTTGAGTGGCGACGCTGCCAATGATGCAAGCCGCGCCAAGATCGGCACCCCAGAGCTGTTCCAGCGCTTCGACTTCATTGGCCAGTTGGCGCAGGGTTTTGTCGATGCGCTTGGGCTCGCCGCTGGAGCCGGACGTGCACAGGCTCAGCGAACAGCGATCCAGATCCAGTGCAGCCGCGATCAACGGCGGGTGCCGGTAGTCGCTCAGGTGTGCGTCATCGGCCTGATCGGTCAGCCACAGATCGACTTCGGTCGACCAGCGCTGGCGAGTCTGGGCTTGCAGGTCTGCGGGCAGCAGCACGCTGACCCCGGCGCGCCAGGCACCGAGCAGGGCAATCGCCAGGTCAGCGGCGTCTTCAAGGTGCACGGCAATACGCCGCACACCCTGGGCTTGCAGGCCCGCGGCGAGGATTAAAGCCTGTTCGCACAGCTGAGCGTGGTTCAGGGTCGGTTCGGCCGTCACGGCACGTTCCGGTTGTGCCTTGAGCAACAGGTGCTCAAGTTTTATCCAATTCATGGGTGGCCTCGTACCCGTTGTCGTATAAGCCATTCAATGGCAAACAGCAGGCCCATCAATCCGTAGGAAATCAGGCCGGTGTACAACATCCACCAACTTAGCGGCGCCCAAAGGGTCAGGGCGGCAGCGAGCAAACCGTTACAGAAGAAAAACACGCACCAGACGATCGTCACCTTGCGGGTATAAACAATCGCCTTGGCCGGCAGTTGCGGCTCGCGCAAACGCGCCAGGCGTTCGATGATCGGCGGGCCAACGATCAAGCTCAGGCCAAACAGGCCGAGCATGAACGCACTGATCAGCACCGGGTACCAGCGCAACAACAGCGGGCTGTCGAACAACGCCAGCAACAGGCAAAAGGCAATCGCGGTGATCGCCATCCACAGACTGCCAGGCTTGCGCGTACCGAACAGCGCCCGGGCCAGCCACAGGCTGCCCAGCAGCAGGCCGAACTGCCACGGCGCGAAATGTTCCATGCCGAAATACACCGCGAAGGGGTACAGCAGGCCCGCCAGCAGCAGGCCGAGGCCGATCAGTCGGCTCATGCGGCTGGCTGAACCAGACGGTAGACCGCCTCGACCACGTCGCTGACGGTACGCACCGACTTGAACTCTTCGGCAGCGATTTTCTTGCCGGTCTGGCGCTTGATGTGATCGATCAGGTCGACCGCGTCAATGCTGTCGATTTCCAGGTCCTGATACAGGTTGGATTCGAGGCTTACACGCTCCGGCTCCAGCTCGAAGAGTTCGACCAGAGCATCGCGCAGGGTGTTGAAGATGTCGTCACGAGTTTGCATGGTCCGGTCTCAAGCTGCCTGTTTTGCGGTGACGAACGCCGCAAGGCTCGCCACGTTGCTGAAGTGATTGCGAGTGTCCTTGGCGTCGGCATCGATTTTGATGCCGTATTTTTTCTGGATGGCCAGGCCGAGTTCCAGAGCGTCTACCGAATCCAGGCCCAAGCCTTCGCCGAACAGCGTCTGGTCGTCGCCGATGTCTTGTGCGCTGATGTCTTCAAGGCCCAGGGCGTCGATGATCAGTTCTTTGATTTCACGGTGTAGATCGCTCATCTTCGGCGAGCTCCTTAATGTAGTAGTGATGCAAATAGTCATTGAGCTTGCGCGAGGCCTGAGGAGCAGGGCCCAGCGAGGCAAAGGCTTGTGGATCTATATCGGCCCCGACACGGAAACTGAAGTGCACACGGCGTTTGGGGATCCGATACCAAGGCTCGGCCTTGGTCAATGTGGTCGGGTTGACCTTGATGATCACGGGGGTGAGGATTTTCGCACCGCGCAGAGCGATTGCCGCAGCACCCCGATGAAAGGCGGGTGCCTGGCCGGGCTGAGTGCGGGTGCCTTCGGGAAAGATGATCAGGGTCTGGCCGCTTTTCAGCGCGTCGGCAGCGGCATCGAGCATGTCCATGCTGCCGTCGTTGCTGATGTATTCGATGCAGCGTAGCGGGCCGCGGGTAAAAGGGTTCTCCCAGAGGCTTTTCTTGACCACGCAGTTGGCGTGGCGCACCAGGCCGATCAAGAACACCACATCGATCAGCGACGGGTGATTGGCAATGATCATTTGCCCCGGCCGACCGAGTTTTTCGGCGCCCTGGATGTCGTAAGTCAGCACGCCGGTACGCGCCATGAACCGTACAAAAAACCAGAACAGGCGGGCGACGGTGTGCCGTGCTCGCCGCCGGTGTGTCCGGGCATCGCCGGGCAGGCAATTGAGCAGCGGGAAAACCACAAGCCGCAGGCACAGGCCGCCCAACCCGAACAGGGCGAAGCTTGCGGCGGTAGCCAGCAGGCGCCAGTAATAGGCGTCGCGGTTTTTTTCGGTTACAGGTTGCGTTGCCAGGTCCATACACGATTTTTCCAGGCATGTTGGCAGGTGGTCTGCTGGCCGAGCAGGGTACGCAATAGGTTCAAGGCATGGGGCCATTGGGCTTTGGACAACTCATCCGAGGCGCTGTTCAGGGACAACTGCCAGTCGTTTCCGGGGGTGATCAGCAGGCCGACCGCATAAGGGAACGGCACGTCGTCGATCCATGTCGAGTAGGCCTTGGGCGGTTGCTCTTCGGTGACGATCAGCAGTACCGCGGGAGCGCCCTCGGCGAGCAAGGCTGCTGCCTCTAGCATGCCGTGTTCAAGGCCGTCGCCGGCTGCTGCGAGGGCTGTCATTTCGCTGGTTTCGCCGCGCAGGATCGACCACAGGCCGATGATCGCGTTGTGCACGGACAGGCTGAATTGAGTCGGCGACAGCGGCTGATCAGTAGCCAGGTCGCTGAGAATCTCGAAAGTGCGCGGGGTTTCGCCGTGGCGCGAAATAAAGACCAACGGTAGGTCCTGGTGGCCATCGGCCAATGGCCAGCCAACGCTGAACGCCATCCGCGCCAGACGACTGAGTCGCCGGCGCTGCATGGCCGGCAGAAACGAGACGTCGGGTGCGGCATCGCTGCTCGCAAGCACGACCGGTTGTCGGCTCCAGGCTTGCCAATCGTCCACGCTTTCGAGCCCAGTGGCCCACGCGCGCCATTGGGCGATGTTGAAATTGATCACAGACATTCATCCCGCCCCTGCGGGCTTCCTTGACGCGGCGAGTCGCAAAAAACGCGAACTACCTTACGGAGCGCTGAGCGCTGAGTGGTGCGCATTATCCCGTTGCCGCGGGCGTGTAGCAAATGATGGTTACATTTTGCTCAATGAAATGTACCGGTTGGTTCGTGCGCGGCTGTCACTTGGCCATTATCCACATCGTAGTGAGCCTGTCTGTCGGCTCTAATCGGAGATCAACGACAGAGTCAGCGGCTTTTTTACTGAGAGATTGCCGATGACTGTGTAGTCCCGATGCCAGCGAGGTAGCTAAGCAGCGCCGTGGACTACTACACTCGGTCATTCTTTGATACACGGAGGTTTTGACATGCGGCGCGTGGTGTTCAATCAGAAAGGTGGCGTAGGCAAATCCAGCATTGCCTGCAATCTGGCGGCGGTCAGTGCCAGCGAGGGTTATCGCACCCTATTGGTGGATCTCGATGCCCAGGCCAACTCCACTCAGTACCTGACGGGCCTCACCGGTAATGACATTCCTATGGGTATTGCCGATTTTTTCAAGCAGACCCTGTCATCCGGACCGTTCTCCAAGAAAAACCAGGTCGATATCTACGAAACCCCGTTCGACAACCTCCACGTCATCACGGCCACCGCCGAGCTGGCTGACTTGCAGCCCAAGCTTGAGGCCAAGCACAAGATCAACAAGCTGCGCAAATTGCTCGAAGAGCTGAGCGGCGATTACGACCGGATCTACCTCGATACACCGCCAGCGTTGAATTTTTACGCGGTATCTGCACTGATTGCCGCTGATCGCGTACTGATTCCCTTCGATTGCGACAGCTTTTCGCGTCAGGCGCTGTACGGCCTGTTGGCGGAAATCGAAGAATTGAAGGATGACCACAACGAAGGCCTGGAAGTCGAAGGGATTGTCGTCAACCAGTTCCAGGCTCGCGCCAGTCTGCCCCAGCAAATCCTCGACGAACTGATCGCCGAAGGTTTGCCGGTATTACCGGTGTACCTGGGCAGTTCGGTGCGCATGCGTGAATCCCACCAGGCCAACACGCCGCTGATTCACCTCGATCCGCGTCATAAGCTGACGCAGCAATTCGTCGATCTGCACAACTTGCTGGAAAATGCCTGATTGCGTGGATGACGCCCAATCACTGTGGGAGTGAGCCTGCTCGCTGCCACAATTGGATATGCAGTGCTTTCAGATACCCTGGCTACGCAACCAGCTCATCAACTGCGGTAACGGGAAGGCCCCGCTTTGACGCGCCACTTCCCGGCCGTTCTTGAACAGGATCAGACTCGGGATCGAACGGATCCCCAGTTGCGCCGACAACTGCTGGTTAGCCTCGCTGTCCAGCTTGGCCAATCGGCACTTGCCCGCCAATTGCACCGCCGCCTGCTCGAACACCGGCGCAAACGACTTGCACGGCCCACACCAATCCGCCCAAACGTCCACCAGCAACGGCAGATCACCTTTGATCTGGCTGGCGTAATCGCTTTGCTTCAGTTCAAAGGGTTTGTTCAGCAGGACTTCGGCTTTGCAGCGGCCGCATTTTGGATGGTCGTTGAGGCGTTCGGCGGGGATGCGGTTGAGGCCGTTGCAGTGGGGGCAGGGGATGAGAAGTGGGTCGGTCATGCGGATGATCCTGTAAAGAAGCCGATCATCTCTATGTGGAGACGTCTGCTCACATTTTCAATCGTGCAGAAGGACACGGCCTATCTAGGCTGAGGTGGCGCCGGTTGGACCATTGGTCTGCTCGTGAATATCGCATCGTGTGATATTCGTCGTCTGTGTTTAACTCTTCCATAGCACTCGGCTACATGATGCGCGAACACGGCCTGACTCAGAGTGACCTGCCCGGGGTTGGCACTCAATCGGTGGTATCCGAGATCTTGAGCGGCAAGCGTCAGCTCAACCTGCGACAGATCCGCTGGTTGGCCGAGCGCTTCGGGGTGTCGGTGGAGACCTTCATCTGATCGGGTTCAGGAAGAGCAACTGATCTCCAGATGCTTGCCCCATTCCGGCGGCCGCTCGGCGTAGCTCTCCATCCCCGGTTGCTCCTCGAACGGATTGCTCAGCACCGCGTGCAGGCGGCGAACTTCTGCATAGTCGCCGCTTTCTGCCGCATCGATGGCTTTCTGCGCCAGATAGTTGCGCAGGATGTAGAGCGGATTCACCGCATGCATCCGGGGGCGGCGCTGCTCTTGGTCAACCTCACCTTCGCGGGCAACGCGGGCCACATAGAGCTCACCCCAGGCATCGAAGCCTTTGATATCGACGAAGTCATCGCGCAAACGGGCGACGGCCAGTTCAGGAGATTCGTCTCCCAAACGGCGGAAAAACAGGCTGTAGTCGACGCCACTGTTCTGCATCAGTTGCAGCAGGTGCTCCAGCAGTTTCTGGTCATCGTCTTCGGCCGTGGTGAAACCGAGACGGCGGCGCATCAGGTCCAGGTAATGGGCCTGGTACAGCGGGAAATACAGGCCGAGGGTTTCGCGCAGGGCTTCGACGCTGATGAACGGCGTCAGGGCCTGGGCGAGGGCGCTGAGGTTCCACTGGCCGATCGGTACCTGGTTGCTGTAGGAGTAACGGCCCTGGTCATCGGAGTGGTTGCAGATGAAATGAGCGTCGAAGTCGTCTAGGAAGGCGAACGGGCCGTAGTCGAAGGTAATACCGAGGATCGACATGTTGTCGGTGTTCATCACGCCGTGGCAGAAACCATAGGCCTGCCATTTGGCGATGAGCTCGGCGTTGCGCTCGACGATTTCGCGGAACATCGCCAAGTACGGTTCCGGCTGTTCCAGGCATTCCGGGAAATGCATGGCCAGCACGTGGTCGCCGAGTTCTTTCTGCTTCTCGGGACGTTTGGTGTAGTAGAAATATTCGAAATGCCCGAAGCGCACATGGCTCGGCGCCATGCGCAGGACCATGGCCGCGCGTTCCTGCTTCTCGCGCCACACCGGCGTGTCGGAGCCGATCACGCAGAGGGCGCGGGTGGTCGGGATGTTCAGGGCGTACAGCGCTTCGGAGGCAAGAAATTCGCGAATCGAGGACCGCAGCACCGCCCGCCCGTCACCCATGCGCGAAAAGGGCGTCTGGCCGGCACCCTTGAGGTGCAGGTCCCAATGCTCGCCGGCCTCGTTGTAGACCTCGCCCAGCAACAGACCGCGACCATCGCCCAACTGTGGGTTGTAGGACCCGAACTGATGTCCTGAATAGACCATTGCCCTGGGGACCGCGTCGGCCCAGAGCTTATGGCCGCTGAACAGTTCGGCGAACTCAGGGGTTTCGGCTTCCGCAGGGTCGAGATCGAGCAGCGCCATGGCGGCAGGGCTGGCCACCACCAGGCGCGGGTTGTCGATCGGCTCGGGCAGCACGTGGGTGGAAAACGTATCGCCCAGGCGAGCGAAACGATTATCGAAGGTCAGTTCGTCGAGGGCTTTCAAGGGCCATCTCCAGCAGAATGTCCGAGCATTCTGCTAGGGATAAGCCGCTTAGTCGAGCTTGGCGGCTGGCGGCTCTTGCAGCGGTTGGCCATCGGGTTTGGGCACGATGGTTTTGGCTTCCGGATCGACGGGCACCATTCTGTATTCCTGGCCCTGGATGTTCTTGAGGTAAACCTCCATCTGCCGGAACGAGATGTTGATGTGCTGTTTCTTGAACTCGCGATTGATGAAGCGGTTGACCTCGTCGAGCACCGGGTTACGGTCACCGAGGTCGCGCACATGCATACGCAGCTCGTGGTCGAGGGTGCTTTCGCCGAAATTCAGGAAGTACACGTGGGGTTCCGGATCTTTCAGCACTCGCGGGTTATCGCGCGCAGCCTTGAGCAGCAATTCCTTGACCAGGTCCAGGTCGGAGCCGTAATCGACACCGAGCTTGAGGGTCACTCGAGTGATGGTGTCGGTCAGGGACCAGTTGATCAGTTGCCCTGTAATGAACGTCTTGTTCGGGACGATGATGTCCTTGCGGTCGAAGTCGGTGATGGTTGTGGCACGGATGCGGATCTTGCTCACCGTACCGGACAGGTTACCAATGGTGATGGTGTCGCCGATCCGTACCGGACGTTCGAACAGGATCATGATCCCGGAGATGAAGTTCGCGAAGATTTCCTGCATCCCGAAGCCGAGACCCACCGACAGCGCCGCCACCAGCCATTGCAACTTGTCCCAACTCACGCCGAGTGTCGACAGGGTCGAGACGAAACCGATACCGGCGATCACGTAGGACAGCAGGGTGGTGGTGGCGTAGGCGCTGCCCTGAGCCAGGTTCAGCTTCGACAGCACCAACACTTCCAGCAACCCCGGCAAGTTGCGCGCGAGGGCGAAGGTGATGCCGATGATGATCAACGCGCCGAGCATGTCGCCAATGCTGATCGGCACCATGCTCATATTGGCGCCGGTGCCGCTGGTGTATTCGTAGAGGGTGACGTTATCCAGGTACGAGAACACCGAGATCAGGTCCGACCAGACCCAGTACAACGCCGCGATGAAGCCGCCCAGCAGTGCCAGGCGGATCAGGCGCAGGGACTGTTCGTTGACCTTCTCGATATCCAGCGTTGGCTCTTCGATCACCGCTTCGCCGTCGCCGGCCTCTTTCGCGGCCTGGCGTTTGGCCAGGGCGCGCTGGTAGGCCAGGCGGCGTGCGGCAACGCTGAGGCCGCGCACGAAGGTGGCCTCGATCACCAGCCAGAACATCAGCAGGTAAAGGGTGTTGATCAATCGGTCACTGAGCTTCAGCGCGGTGTAGTAATAGCCAAAGCACACCGCCACGAACAGCGCCACAGGCAGGACGGTGAATATGACCCCCACGGCCTTGCGGAACAACGAAGCGTTCTGGTGAGTCGGGCTGCTGATCAGCAGGCGACTGAGCAGCCAGGCCATCAGCGCGTAGCAGGTCAGCACCACCGGCATGCCGAGTACGTCATCGGCCAGGGTGGCGGGTTGCAGCTCGGCGACCGCCACCACCGCGACCAGGGCCATGACCACCAGACCGAGTCGACGGACCCAGCCCTGCAGGAATTCGACCTGCGGTTTTTCCCAGCGGAAATGCAGTTCGGCCACGCCGCCCGGCGCGAGTATCCGGTAGGCGGTGTAGAACACTAGCCAGGCCTGGGCCATTTGCAGCAGCGCTGCGCCCATGTTCGCGTTTTGTCCGCGGGCGTCGATTTGCAAGGCCAGGCCACACAAGGCAAGGCCCAGGGACACTGGCATCGCCAGCAGAATGTTGATCAGGATTGCCTGCGGCGTGTGCCACTGGCTGTCGCGTTTGAAGTGGCCGATGTCCTGGTGAACCTTGCTCAGTCGGGCATACAGGCTTTTGCGCCGCCACAGCAGGGCACCGATCAACAATGCCAGGGGCAGGAACAGCAGCGGCCGTTGGGTCAGGCCATCACTTAATTCGCTCAGGCTGGAAGCCCACGGCAGCGTGGTGACCTGACGTTCCAGGCGCTCCGGCACGGCGCGCATCCATTCCAGGTCCAGCGGCTTGTTGCTGGGAATCCAGAACATCTGTTCATCGAGGGTCGCCCGCAGACTTTGCGCGGTGCTGAGCAGTTGCTTCTGGTTGAGTTGCAACGTGATGGATTCATTGAGCACCGCGCTGAGTTCGCGGTTCAGCCGCTCCAGCAGGTCGGCGCGGGTCGTGGCCAGGTCCAGCAGGCTCTTGCGCAATTGCGGGGTGACTTGCTCGGGAGGCTGGGTCGACAGCAGGTTGTCGACGTAGGTCGCCGGGTTGCTGAGCAGTTCCCGTTGCTGGCTGACTTCGAATTGATAGAGGCGAATGTCGGCGATCTGGTCGGCCAGGTCACGGTCGAGCTTGAGGCGTGGCAGGGCCTGTTTCTGTTTGTAGAGAATCTTGGAGAGCAGCAGGCTGCCCTTGAGCACGTTGATCTGCTCTTCCAGCGCCGAGTCGCTCTGGGTCACGTTGTCCAGTTGCTGCTTGGTCTGCAGGTTTTGCTGGGTGACTTCGTTTAGTCGGTCAGTACTTTTGAGCAGGTAATCGGAAAGCTTGAGGTTGGCTGCGCTTTCGGTAGCCAACAGGGCGCTGCCGCCGGATTTCTGCGCTTCGATGGACTGCTGGGTCACTGTCTCCTGGGACTGGGCCAGGCGCTTCTGGTTGATCAGGGTTTGTAGCTCCTGGATTTCCTGATCCAGGCGATCGGATTTTTCCGAGAGCAAGTCATGCTGGCTGTTGCCCAGGTCCTGCAGTTGATTGTTGCCGGCCAGTTCCTGGCGACGCAACGGGATCAGGGCATTCAGCGCCGCGAGCTCGGCGTTGAGCAGGTCGCGTTGCTCTGGGGTCAAGGTCTTGCCGGCGTCCTTGCCGATCTTGAGGATGTTGTTGATCTGCTGGATGCGCGTCTGGCTGGTGGAGATTTCCGCCTGGGCGCGTTCGGGGCGAGTCTGGGCGGTAATCACCAGACTGTTGGCTTCCGAGAGGGCCTTCTGCAGATCGCTTTGCTGAGTGGAGCGCTCGGTGAGCATTTGCTCCAGCTGCTGAATAGGCTCTTTGGCATAGCGCTGCGGTACTGGCTGCACTTTGCTGGCTTTGAGCTTAGTCAGTTCGCGCTGATTCTCGATGTTCTGCTTTGGGGCGTTGGCCAGTTGTTGCTTGAGATCGGCCAGCTTCTGCTCGTAATCACGCTTGTTGTTGAGCTGTGTCAGCGTGTTTTGCAGGATGCTCTGCAGGGCTTTCTGATCGGCTTCCGGCAATTTGCGCTCGGCGATCTTGTTCAGGTTCGCCTGCACGGCTTCGCTGGACGGCGGTTCGGCCGCTTGCAATGTACCGACAGAAAGACTCAAGCCCAGCAGGGCCGTAATGATGAACGTGCGCAGGGTTGACATAGAGACCGATCGAAAACGAGACGAAGTGTGGAGTTTAGAGGAACAAGCCCGGGCCGGGGCGACTTCCTTCGGGGAATCTGACGCCCACTTTACCGATCTTGTTCCCTTCCATGACAGCGACGGTCCAAATGGTGTTGTTCCATTCCACCTGGTCACCGACTACCGGGGCACCGCCCACTTTCTGGGCAATGAAGTGGCCGAGCGACATGTCCGGATCGATGCCTTCCACTTTCAACCCGTACAGCGCCGCAACCGCGGCCAGTTGGGCGTCTCCTTCGAGTACGAAGTCGCCGAAGAAGCGCAAATCGAGGCCCCGTTGCGGTGCCTGGCTGAAGAGTTTTCCGAGGGCCGGAAGGTTGTGTTCATGGCCGATTACGCACAGCAAGTCGTCGACTTCGAGCACCGTACTACCCGACGGATGGAGGAGTTGCTGGCCCCGAAACAGGGCTGCAATGCGGGTGCCTTCGGGCATTTTCAGTTCGCGAAGGGGTGAGCCGATGCACCATTTCTCAGCACCGAGGCGATAAACGAACAGCTCCCACTCACTGGTGACGTGGACTTCCAGGGCGGCGCGGGAGATCGGTGCCGGCTCCGGCGGAACGGTGACTTTCAAAAGCTTCGCCACCCATGGCAGGCTCGTGCCCTGCACCAGCAACGACACCAGCACGATAAAGAAGGCGAGGTTGAAATAGAGCTGCGCGTTGGGCAGGCCGGCCATCAGCGGGAACACCGCCAGAATGATCGGGACCGCGCCGCGTAGCCCGACCCAGGAAATGAACGCCTTCTCGCGCCCATGGAATGCCTTGAACGGCAGCAGGCCGACGATCACCGACAACGGCCGCGCAAACAGAATCATCCACAGCGCCAGGCCCAGGGCGGGCAGGGCAATCGGCAACAGGTCGTGGGGTGTTACCAGCAACCCCAGCACCAGGAACATGCCGATTTGTGCCAGCCACGCCATGCCATCGAGCATGTGCAAAATGCCGTGGCGGCTGCGCACAGGGCGATTGCCGATGACCAGGCCGCACAGGTAAACCGCCAGGAAGCCGCTGCCGTGCAAGGCGTTGGTCAGGGCAAACACGACCAATCCGCCAGCAATGACCAGGATCGGGTACAGGCCGGTGGCCAAGTGGATACGGTTGACCAGTTGCAACATGACCCAGCCGCCGCCCAGACCGATGACAGCGCCGATACCGAACTCACGCAAAAAGTGCCCGAGCAGGCTCCAGTGCAGACCGGACTGGCCGCTGGCGAGCATGTCGATCAGGGTCACGGTGAGGAACACCGCCATCGGGTCGTTGCTGCCGGACTCGATTTCGAGGCTGGCGGTCACCCGTTCGTTCAAGCCTTTGCCGCCAAGCAGCGAGAATACCGCCGCGGCGTCGGTGGAGCCGACGATAGCGCCGATCAGCAGGCCTTGAATCAGGTTCAGGTCGAACAGCCACGCGGCGGCCATACCGGTCAGCCCGGTGGTGATCAACACCCCGACCGTCGCCAGCGACAGCGCCGGCCATAACGCCACGCGGAAGCTGGAAACCCGGGTGCGCAAGCCACCGTCGAGCAGGATGACTGCCAGTGCGAGGTTGCCGACCAGATAAGCCGTTGGGTAGTTATCGAAGATAATGCCGGCGCCATCGACGCCGGCCGACATGCCCACCGCGAGGATGATCACCAGAATCGGGATGCCAAGGCGCGATGAAAGTGAGCTCACCAGAATGCTTGCACCTACCAGCAACGCGCCGATCAAGAACAGGCTGTTGATGGTCGTCGCATTCAAAGGCAGTACTCCAGAAAGCTAAAGGCGGGCGCAAACTGACCATGCAGTCTGCGTGCCAGCGATTCTAACCTGTTGAAATGTGATGCTGTCAAAAAGCTTTTTGCAGAGGGGGGGCGCAAGGACAGTGATCGTTCCCTCGCTCTGCGTGGGAATGCCTCAACGGACGCTCCGCGTCCGCTTTTTGGGACGCGGAGCGTCCCGGGCTGCATTCCCACGCGGAGCGTGGGAACGATCAACATCCCCTCTCCACAGGGTTGTTAGAGGCTAAACCGCCCGACCATGTTGTTCAGGTCCAGCGCCAATCGCGACAACTCATTGCTCGCGGCACTGGTCTGGTTGGCCCCGGTCGCCGACTGCACCGACAGATCGCGAATGTTCACCAGATTGCGGTCCACTTCACGGGCCACTTGCGCCTGCTCTTCGGCCGCGCTGGCGATCACCAGGTTGCGTTCGTTGATTTCGACGATTGCACTATTAATAGTGTCCAGCGACATGCCAGCCCCACGAGCGATGTTCAACGTCGACTCGGCGCGCTCGGTGCTGTTGCGCATCGAATCCACCGCGTGCTCGGTACCGCTCTGGATGCTGCCGATCATGCGTTCGATTTCGCTGGTCGACTGTTGGGTGCGATGCGCCAAGGCACGAACCTCGTCCGCGACCACGGCAAATCCACGACCGGCCTCACCGGCACGGGCCGCTTCGATGGCTGCGTTCAATGCCAGCAGGTTGGTCTGGTCAGCCAGGCCGCGAATCACGTCCAGCACTTTGCCGATGTCACGGGACTCGTTGGCCAGGTCGCCGATCAGGGTAGCGGTGCTCTGCACGTCGGCGCTCATGCGTTCGATGGCGCTGACGGTTTCCTGCACCAGGTCACGGCCATCACCGGCAGAGGTGGTGGCATTTTTCGAGGCTTCGGACGTGCTGACGGCATTGCGCGCGACTTCTTCCACGGCGCTGGTCATTTCGTTGACCGCGGTGGCAGCCTGTTCGATTTCGTTGTTCTGCTGGGTCAGGCCACGAGCGCTTTCGTCGGTGACGCTGTTGAGCTCTTCAGCGGCGGACGCCAGTTGCGTGGCGGAACCGGAAATCCGTTGCAGGGTGTCGCGCAGCTTGTCCTGCATCTTCGACATGGCCAGCAGCAAGCGGCCGGCTTCGTCCTCACCATCGACGGTGATCGGGCGGGTCAGGTTGCCCTCGGCAATTTCTTCGGCAGCGCTCAGGGCGTTGGCGATCGGCTTGGTGATGCTGTTGGTCAGCAACCAGGCGAAAAGAAGGGTCAGGCCACTGGCGATGACCAGCAACGTGATCACCAGATTGAGGGACGTCGTATACTGCTCACCGGCACGCGTGTCGGTTACTTCTATCTGTTGGGTGTTGATCTCAAGCAACTTCGCGAGGGCTGAGTTGACTGCTTCGGAGTTGGAGAGTAATTCGCTGTTGAGCATGGCGCGCAGTTCGTCGACCTGGTTGTTGCGCGAGAGCGTCTTCATCCGGTCTTCGAGTTGGCGATACTGCGCCAGCAACTGCACGTATTGATCGTAAGCAGCGCGTTCCTGCGGGCCGTCGATCAGCGGTTCGTAGACTCGTTGAGCGTCGCGGATCTGCTGATTACGCAGTTCAAACAGCTCGAAAGTTTTCTGCTGCACATCAGGTTCGCGGTTAACCAGCAAACGATAGGACAGCACTCGCAGGCGCAGGGTCAACTGAGTGAACTCGTCGAGGCTCTTGATGCTCGGCACGCTCATGGAGGCGATGTCTTCACCCGCACCGCGAATCTTGCTCATCTGGTTCAAGGCAAACACACCCAGAATCAGCATCAGGCCGCCAATCAGGGCAAAACCGAGGAACGCCCGTGGCGCGATATTCATATTACGAAGGGACATGGTGTTTACCGAAAAGAGCGCATTCGTGCGGCGCTGAGACTGACGTATGGATGACTTATCGGTCATACGACTAAAGTCTTGAGGCCCTGCGCGTTTTTGTCGCACAAACGCTTCGGCGACGAAGTGCAGGAACCAGATCCGCCAATCACAGTCTTTAAAGTTCGCGAGGACGGTCGCCCGCCAGGAAAATCAAGGCTTTGCGCCCCAATACCCCTGGCATCCGTGGTGACTTTTCTTTATCGTACGCGCCCTTTGAAAATGCTCGGAAAATCAAAATGTTGGAAGCATCCCTAAGCCAATTGGAACAGCTGGTCAGCGACCTGGTGCAACAGAACCAGACCCTGCTCGGCAGCAACCAGACCCTGAGCGCAGAATTGGCCCAGGCCAAGGATGAAAACGAAAGCCTGCAACTGAGCCTGATGGAACAGGAAGAGAAACAAGGTGCCACCGCTGCACGCATCCAGGCCCTGGTTGAGCGCGTCAGCGCCGGCCCGGTCAGCGCATGAATCACGGCTCCGCAGGGGTAAAAGTCGTCTCGATCCTGGGGGAGGACTATTCGATCAAGGCGCCGGCCGGGGAAGAGCAAACCCTGCTGGACGCCGCGTTAATGCTGAAGGCTGCCCTGGCTGACACCAAAAGGAAGTACCCGACGCTGATCGGTGACCGCTTGCTGGTATTGGCCGCGATGAATCTGTGCTCCCAGCAGATCGAAATGCAGAAACAGCACAAGCAGGAACTCGACCGTTACCAAGAGCAAGTCAGCGCCACGGTTGAAGTGATTTCCAAGACGATCAATCAGGCCTGATCGGCTTTGCGCACAACCAAAGAATAAATTGTCGCTTGCGTTGTATACAATCGGCACGGCTGTTGCAGTGTTTCAGCCTCTTATTCTTTGGGGGTGCTCCATGCAGTTCTGGCGACGCAGTATTCAATGGCAGTTGATCCTAAGCATGGGCACCGCCCTGCTGGTCAGTATCCTGATCGTGGTTGGCATTTATACCCTCGTGGTCAACCGTCTCGCCGAGCGCTATCTGGTCGAACAAGCGCTGCCGTCGAGCATCGAAGCGATGCGCAACGACATCGAGCGAATCCTCGTTCAACCCCTCACCGCCGCCAAGGACATCGCCAGTAACAGCATGGTGCGCGACTGGCTGGCCGGGGGCGAAAACAGCGCCCAGACCGATACCTTCGTGGAGTATCTGGAAGGCATCCGCGCCGAGCACAAAGCCTTTACCGCGCTGATCGTCGGCACGGCTTCAAACCACTACTTCAATGAAAAAGGCCTGGACCGGACCCTCAGCCGTTCCAACCCCAAAGACGCCTGGTTCTATTCGTTTCTCGACAGCAACCAGCCGCGCACCCTCAATATCGACAATGACACCGCGACCGGAGAGTTGGCGCTGTTCATCGACCTCAAGGTCGAGCAGGCCGGCAAAGTCGTGGGCGTTGCCGGGCTTGGCCTGAGCATGAAAGAGCTGTCGGAGCTGATCCACAACTTCAACTTCGGTGAGCGCGGCAAGGTCTATCTCGTACGTTCCGACGGTTTGATCCAGGTTCACCCCGAGGCTCAGTTCAGCGGCAAACGCACGTTGGCCGAACAGATTGGCGCCCCGGCAGCGCAAGCGGTCATGGCTCAAAAAGCCGCCACCAGTAGCAGCTTTATACGCGAGGGCGAAGATTTCCTGGCATTGAGCCTGCCGTTGCGGGACCTGGGCTGGACGCTGGTGGCCGAAGTGCCGCAGTCGCAGATCTACGCTGAAGCCCGCCGCGCGATGTGGATGAGCAGCGGCATCGGCCTGGCGGTGGCGCTGGTGTGCCTGATGCTGGTGGTGTTGTTGGCCCGTGGCTTGGTGCGGCCGATTCGTCAGGTAACAGCGGCGCTGGTAGCCATTGGTAGCGGTGGTGGAGATTTGACCCACTGGTTAGATTCCAGCCGCGCCGATGAACTGGGTGACCTGGCTCGCGGCTTCAATCGATTCCTGGAAAGCCAGCGCGACATGATCGGCGAAGTGCTGACCACCAGCGAGCGTTTACGCACGGCCGTCGGCCAAGTGGCGCGGGTGGTGGACAACACCGCCGAACGCTCTGGCCGCCAACAGGAAATGACCGACATGGTCGCCACCGCCGTCCACGAAATGGGCCTGACCGTGCAGGAAATCGCCCAGAACGCCGGCAACGCCGCGGTGGCTTCACAAACTGCCCGGGATGAGGCGATGCAGGCGCGGGAAGTGGTGGGCGGGTCGATCCGGCATATTGAAAGCATGTCCGATGAAATCGGCCTCGCTGCCAGCGCGGTGGGCGAGTTGGCCAATCAGGTGGCATCCATCGATCAGGTGCTGGCAGTGATTCGCGGGATTTCCGAGCAAACCAATTTGCTCGCGCTCAACGCGGCCATCGAAGCGGCGCGGGCCGGGGACATGGGGCGTGGGTTTGCGGTCGTAGCGGATGAGGTGCGCACGTTGGCGCGGCGCACGCAGTCGTCCACTGATGAGATTCAGCAGATGATTGGCAGCCTCAAGCAAGGCGCGGAGAACGCAGTGTCGTCGATGCATTCCGGGCAAGCGGCGACCGGCACGGGCGTCGAGTCGAGCCAGCGCACCGGGGTGTCGTTGACGGCGATTACCGGCCAGGTGGAGCGCATCAGCGACATGAACCATCAAGTGGCGGCGGCAACGGAAGAGCAGTCGGCGGTAACGGAAGAGATCAACCGGAACGTGCAGGGGATTTCAGATCTGGCCCGTGCCACCGCCGGGGAGGTCAGGGCTTGCCGTGAGGACTGTCAGACATTGCAGCGCTTGGCCGATGATCTGGCGCGGCAGATGGGTAGCTTCAAACTCAGCTGACCGATCGTTCCCACGCTCCGCGTGGGAATGCAGCCCGGGACGCTCTGCGTCCCATTGGAACGCGGAGCGTCCCCTGAGGCATTCCCACGCAGAGCGTGGGAACGATCAGTGAGAGGGTGTCAGAACCATTCATCCTGCATCGTCAGGCACACATCATCCCGCGCCTCAAGAATCGCCAGTTCATGCTGACAACCCGGCACTTCCCACGTCAGAAAATACCGCGCCGCCTGTAGCTTGCCTTTATAGAAGCTCACATCCGCCGCATTCCCTTTGGCCAACCCTTCCTCAGCGCGAATCGCCTGCTCCAGCCAGCGCCAGCCAATCACCGTGTGCCCGAACACTTTCAGGTACAGCGCCGAGTTCGCCAGGCTGCTATTAACCTTGCCTTGCCCCAAATCCGTCAGCAGGCCAATGGTCACCGTTTGCAGGCGCGCCACCAGTTTCTCCAGCGGCTCACGCAGCGCGGTTAACGATTCATGCGCTTGAGCGCGTTCGGCGGTGTCGGCAATCAGGCGGATCAATTGCTTGAGCCCCGCACCACCGTTCTGCGCCAGTTTGCGGCCCAGCAGGTCCAGCGATTGAATGCCGTGGGTCCCTTCGTGGATCGGGTTCAGGCGGTTATCGCGGTAATACTGCTCCACCGGGTATTCGCGGGTGTAGCCATGGCCGCCGAGTATCTGGATCGCCAGTTCGTTGGCCTTCAGGCAAAACTCCGACGGCCAGGATTTGACGATCGGCGTGAGCAAATCCAGCAGTTCATGGGCCTGTTTGCGCTCGGCTTCCGTCTCAAGGGTCGTGGTGTCGTCAAACAGCCGCGCCGCGTACAACCCCAGGTCGAACGAACCTTCGACGTAGGCTTTCTGGGTCAGCAACATGCGTTTGACGTCGGCGTGTTGAATGATCGCCACCGGTGCGGTGTTCGGGTCCTTGCTATCCGGCACGCGACCTTGCGGACGTTCGCGGGCGTATTCCAGGGAATACAAATACCCGGCGTAACCTAGCATCACCGCGCCCATGCCGACGCCGATCCGCGCCTCGTTCATCATCTGGAACATGTAGCTCAAACCGTGATGTGGCTTGCCCACCAGGTAGCCGACACACTCGCCGTTATCGCCGAAGTTCAGCGCGGTGGAGGTGGTGCCGCGCCAGCCCATCTTGTGGAACAACCCGGCCAGCAACACATCGTTGCGTTTGCCCAGGCTGCCGTCATCGTTGACCAGAAACTTGGGCACGATGAACAGCGAAATGCCCTTCACCCCGGCCGGTGCGTCCGGCAACTTGGCCAACACCATGTGCACGATGTTTTCCGACAGCGGATGATCCCCGCCAGAGATAAAGATCTTGTTGCCCTTGAGGCGATAGGTGCCGTCAGACGCAGGCTCTGCGCGGGTACGAATATCCGACAGCGACGAGCCAGCATGCGGCTCGGTCAGCGCCATGGTGCCGAAGAAACGTCCGTCGATCATCGGTTGCAGGAAGCGCTGTTTCTGCTCCTCGGTGCCGAAACTTTCGATCAGGTTCGCCGCGCCCATGGTCAGGAACGGATAAGAAGTCGACGCCGCGTTGGCTGACTGAAAGTGCGCAAAGCACGCTTGGGACAGCAGCGTAGGAAGTTGCATGCCGCCGGCATCGAAACTGCGCGCTGCGTTGAGGAAACCGGCTTCAAGGAAGGCGTCCACCGCCGGTTTCACTTCCGGAATCAGAATCGCCTGACCATCCTCGTAGCGCGGTTCGTTCTCGTCACCCTTGCGGTTGTGCGGGGCGAAGAACTTCTCGGCGATGGTGCGGGCGGTGCCGATGGCGGCGTCGAAGGTCTCGCGGTTGTGCTCGGCGAAACGCTCACGCTGGGTCAGGCCCTCGGCATCGAGGACTTCATACAGCTCGAAAGCCAGATTGCGGGAACTGAGCAACGTCTCGGACATGGCGGCCTACCTTTTTTTGGAATGGACCGAGTCTAGGCGTGGGGAGGGCGGGCTGAACAGGATGATTGATGAGCGTGATGGTGGAGCAGCGCAGCGACTTAGCGGGCGACACAAGCAACTGTGGGAGCGGGCTTGCCCGCGATAGCGCCAGACCAGCCAACATCATCAGTGACTGATACATCGCTATCGCGGGCAAGCCCGCTCCCACAGGGGTTTTGCAAACCAGGCACCCATTGCGGATGCCCGGTCTTATTGCGGTTTAACCGATAGTCATCAGGCTGGCATTACCACCCGCCGCAGCAGTGTTAACGCTCAACGCCCGCTCGATCACCAGACGCTCCAGCGCAATATTGGTTTCGCCCTGCGACAAACCATGAACCCCGACAATCGCGCCGGCACGCTTGGCCACTTGCTGGCAGACCGCACGCAGCTGATCGGAATGGCCGTGATGCAGAACCGCATCAAACAGCACTTCGTCCTTGCTCCAGTCGGAAACCAGTTTGATCTTCGCCTGAATGTCCTTCGGCAGACGTGCGAACAACGCCTTGCTCAATTCAGCTTCCGGCCATACCGCCGAACCACCGACGGCCAATACCGCCGCCAGTTGCGTCAGCAGATCACCTTCGACTTCCGCCAGGCACAGCACATGTTCGCGCGGCAGGATGGCGTAGCTGTTGCGCTCGCCGGTCGGGCCCGCCAGAAGACGAGTGATCCCGCTTTGCGATTGCGCCGCGAACTGCACGCAAAGGGTGCTCAGGTCGGTGAACTTGTTGCTGTCGGCCCAGGCTTTCAGGGCTGTCAGCGGCTTGCTCATGGCATCACGCAGACGAACGTCCGGTGCTGCGATGGCATCACCGCGAGCGAAGGATTGTTCGATTGCATCGGTAGGACGTGTCGACAACAGACGGTACAGGTACAACGGACCACCGGCTTTCGGACCTGTACCCGACAGGCCTTCGCCACCGAACGGTTGCACGCCGACCACAGCACCTACGATGTTGCGGTTGACGTAGACGTTGCCGGCGTTGACGTTGTCGATCACCTTGGCGATGGTCTCGTCGATGCGCGTGTGTACGCCCAGCGTCAGGCCGTAACCGGAGGCGTTGATCTGACCGATCAGCTGATCGATGTCTTTGCGCTTGTAGCGAACCACGTGCAGCACCGGGCCGAAGATCTCCCGTTGCAGTTCGTCGAAGCTTTCCAGTTCGATCAACGTCGGCATCACGAAGGTGCCGCGTTTGACTTCTTCGGTGTTGGCGATTGCCACCTGGTAAACGCTGCGACCTTTATCGCGCATGCCCTGGATGTGCTTCTCGATACCGGCCTTGGCTTCGGCGTCGATCACCGGGCCGATGTCCACCGACAGGCGTTCCGGGTTACCGAGACGGC
Organism: Pseudomonas sp. FW305-20; assembly: GCF_058788075.1. Classification (NCBI taxonomy): domain Bacteria; kingdom Pseudomonadati; phylum Pseudomonadota; class Gammaproteobacteria; order Pseudomonadales; family Pseudomonadaceae; genus Pseudomonas; species Pseudomonas sp. FW305-20. Next base: position 93,279 of record NZ_JBYTAJ010000023.1, read on the forward strand.
ATTCAGCCATGGCACCTTTAAGCATTTCGATGACACGGTCAGCGGAATCTTCCTGCAAGCACAGCACACGCAGCGCCGAGCAACGTTGACCGGCGCTGTCGAAGGCCGACGATACGACGTCGATCACGACTTGTTCGGTCAGTGCCGAAGAGTCGACGATCATCGCGTTCTGGCCACCGGTTTCGGCGATCAACGGAATCGGACGACCCTGAGCATCCAGGCGACCGGCGACGTTGCGTTGCAGCAAACGAGCGACTTCGGTGGAACCGGTGAACATCACGCCTTTGACCCGATCGTCACCGACCAGACGAGCGCCAACGGTTTCGCCACGGCCCGGCAGCAGTTGCAGCACGCCTTCCGGAATCCCGGCTTCGAGCAGCAAACGTACGGCTTGAGCAGCCACCAGCGGAGTTTGTTCCGCAGGTTTGGCCAAAACCGGGTTGCCGGCAGCCAGTGCCGCAGCGACTTGGCCGCTGAAGATGGCCAGCGGGAAGTTCCACGGGCTGATGCACACCACCGGACCCAATGGACGGTGGGCGTCGTTGGTGAAATCGTTGCGCGCCTGCACCGCGTAGTAACGCAGGAAGTCCACGGCTTCACGCACTTCGGCGATGGCGTTGGCGAAGGTCTTGCCCGCTTCGCGAGCCAGCAGGCCCATCAGCGGCTGGATTTCGCCTTCCATCAAATCAGCGGCACGTTCCAGAATCGCGGCGCGCTCGGCGGGCGGAGTGGCCTGCCAGATCGGTGCAGCGTTCAGGGCGCACTGGATCGCGTTATCGACGTCTTCGACGGTCGCTTCCTGTACGTGGCCAACCACGTCACGCAGATCCGACGGGTTCAGCACTGGCGCAGGGGTTTCGCTGCTGGACGCGCAACCGAGCATCGGCGCGGCTTTCCAGTGGTTATGAGCGGTTGCCAGCAGGGCGCAGGACAGCGAAGCCAGACGATGTTCGTTGGCCATGTCGATGCCGCTGGAGTTGGCGCGCTCGGCACCATAAAGATCACGCGGCAGCGGGATACGCGGGTGTGGCAGGCCGAAGCCGCCTTCCAGCGTCGCCATCTGCTCGATGCTGGCCACTGGATCGGCCACCAGCTCCTGGATCGAAATAGACTGGTCGGCAATGCGGTTGACGAACGAGGTGTTCGCACCGTTTTCCAGCAGACGACGTACCAGGTAGGCCAATAGTGTTTCGTGAGTACCAACCGGTGCATACACGCGGCACGGACGGTTCAACTTGCCTTCGGAAACTTTGCCTACAACCTGTTCGTACAGCGGTTCACCCATGCCGTGCAGGCACTGGAACTCGTACTGGCCGGGGTAATAGTTCTGACCGGCGATGTGGTAAATGGCCGACAGGGTGTGGGCGTTGTGCGTGGCGAATTGCGGGTAGATGACTTCCGGCACCGACAGCAGTTTGCGTGCGCAGGCGATGTAGGAAACGTCGGTGTACACCTTGCGGGTGTAGACCGGGTAGCCTTCCAGGCCTTCGACCTGGGCGCGCTTGATTTCGCTGTCCCAGTACGCGCCTTTTACCAGGCGGATCATCAGGCGATGACGGCTGCGACGAGCCAGGTCGATCACGTAATCGATCACGTACGGGCAACGCTTTTGGTAAGCCTGGATCACGAAACCGATGCCGTTCCAGCCGGTCAGTTGCGGCTCGAAGCACAAGCGCTCCAGCAGATCCAGCGACAGTTCGAGGCGGTCGGCTTCTTCGGCGTCGATGTTCAGGCCGATGTCGTATTGCTTGGCCAGCAGGGTCAGCGACAGCAGGCGCGGGTACAACTCGTCCATCACGCGCTCGTACTGCGCACGGCTGTAACGCGGGTGCAGTGCCGACAGCTTGATGGAAATGCCAGGACCTTCATAAATCCCACGACCGTGGGACGCTTTGCCGATCGAGTGGATGGCTTGTTCGTACGAGGCCAGGTACTTCTGGGCGTCGTGCTCGGTGAGTGCGGCTTCACCCAGCATGTCGTAGGAATAGCGGAAGCCTTTGGCTTCGAACTTGCTGGCGTTGGCCAGGGCTTCGGCGATGGTTTCGCCGGTGACGAACTGCTCGCCCATCAGGCGCATGGCCATGTCGACGCCCTTGCGGATCATCGGCTCGCCGCTCTTGCCGATGATGCGGCTCAAGGACGATGTCAGGCCGGCTTCGTTGTGGGTGGCGACCAGTTTGCCGGTCAGCAGCAAGCCCCAGGTGGCGGCGTTGACGAACAGCGACGGGCTGTTGCCCAAGTGCGGGTGCCAGTTGCCGGTGCTGATCTTGTCGCGGATCAATGCATCACGCGTGCCTTTGTCCGGGATACGCAACAGCGCTTCGGCCAGGCACATCAGGGCCACGCCTTCCTGGGACGACAGGGAAAATTCCTGCAACAGGCCCTGAACAATTCCGGCACGGCCGCCGGCGCTTTTCTGATTGCGCAGTTTTTCGGCAATCGAGGCGGCGAGCTTGTTGGTGGCTTCGGCCATCGAGGCTGGCAGGCGAGCCTGCTCGATCAGCATCGGCACCACTTCCGGCTCAGGGCGACGGTAAGCGGCGGTGATCGAAGCGCGCAGCACCGATTGCGGCAAGATGCTTTCGGCGAACTCCAGGAAGCACTGATGCGCGTGATCGACGTGGATCTCGCCCGCATCGTCAACTTCCTTGCCATTCAAACCGTTCAGCTCGGACAGGGTTGCACCACCCTCGAGTTTTTCCAGGTAATTGAAAATTGCCTGCTTGATCAGCCAGTGTGGCGTGCGATCAATCGAGGTCGCGGCGGCCTTGAGGCGCTCGCGGGTCGGGTCGTCAAGTTTGACCCCAAGGGTGGTGGTAGCCATATTTTTATCCTCATGTTTGCCACGACCGCGTGGCATCAGCTGGCGGCAAGATTAGCCGCGCAACCGTCGAGGTGCAACCGGGTGCAACCCTTTTTTTGTCGGAATAATACGCAGCTCGTCAGGAAATAAATTCCGGTACGAACGTACTGCTCCTGCTTGGTGCTTTTGCTTCTAGTAAACCGCCAGGACTGCGCTAAAAGGGAGCAAAAACAGGCTTTTTTCAAGTAAATCCGACTAGGTGCAACTTATTCGCTCGAAACTGGTTGCACCTTATTTACTTTGTTGAATAGCATTCGCGCCCAAGGTGCAACCGGTCAAAAAAGACAGGTGTACCGGCTGATGGCTTTCCTGGGGAAACATCAGTCATTAAATGCGCGGGCCCGGAAATCGTCTGAACGAACATTGTCGTTTGTCGGCGCTTTCACACTCTGCCGCTACATAAAAACAAAGCCAGGGCATCACTCAAATGAGCGTAAGCAATCCAACACTGATCACGTTCGTGATCTACATCGCAGCAATGGTGCTGATCGGCTTCATGGCCTATCGCTCCACCAACAACCTTTCTGACTACATTCTGGGCGGTCGCAGCCTGGGCAGCGTCGTGACTGCATTGTCCGCCGGCGCCTCCGACATGAGCGGCTGGTTGTTGATGGGCCTGCCGGGCGCTATCTACATGTCCGGTCTTTCCGAAAGCTGGATCGCCATCGGTCTGATCATCGGTGCTTACCTGAACTGGCTGTTCGTCGCCGGCCGCCTGCGCGTGCAGACCGAGCACAACGGCGATGCGCTGACCCTGCCGGATTACTTCTCCAGCCGTTTCGAAGACAAAAGCGGCCTGCTGCGGATCATCTCTGCGGTCGTGATCCTGGTGTTCTTCACTATCTACTGCGCGTCCGGCATCGTGGCCGGTGCCCGTCTGTTCGAAAGCACCTTCGGCATGTCCTACGAGACTGCGCTGTGGGCCGGTGCTGCGGCGACTATTGCCTACACCTTCGTTGGCGGTTTCCTGGCAGTGAGCTGGACTGACACCGTACAAGCCACCCTGATGATCTTCGCCCTGTTGCTGACGCCGATCATCGTGCTGCTGGCCACTGGCGGCATCGACACCACGTTCCTGGCCATCGAAGCGCAAGATCCAAGCAACTTCGACATGCTGAAAAACACCACCTTCATCGGCATCATCTCGTTGATGGGCTGGGGCCTGGGCTACTTCGGTCAGCCGCACATCCTGGCGCGATTCATGGCGGCGGATTCGGTCAAATCGATCGCTAACGCTCGCCGCATCTCCATGACCTGGATGATCCTGTGCCTGGGCGGCACCGTGGCTGTAGGCTTTTTCGGTATTGCCTACTTCTCGGCAAACCCTGCCGTGGCCATGCCAGTGAGCGAAAACCACGAACGTGTGTTCATCGAACTGGCCAAGATCCTGTTCAACCCATGGGTTGCCGGTGTACTGCTGTCGGCCATTCTGGCTGCGGTGATGAGCACCCTGAGCTGCCAATTGCTGGTGTGCTCGAGCGCACTGACCGAAGACTTCTACAAAACCTTCCTGCGTAAAACCGCTTCCCAGGTCGAGTTGGTCTGGGTTGGTCGTGCCATGGTGTTGCTGGTTGCCTTGATCGCTATCGCATTGGCCGCTAACCCGGAAAACCGTGTGCTGGGTCTGGTCAGCTACGCCTGGGCTGGTTTCGGTGCTGCTTTCGGTCCGGTTGTCCTGATCTCCGTGATCTGGAAAGACATGACCCGCAACGGCGCACTGGCCGGCATCCTGGTCGGCGCGATCACCGTGATCGTGTGGAAACACTTCGAACTGCTGGGCCTGTACGAAATCATCCCTGGTTTCATCTTCGCCAGCCTGGCGATCTACATCGTCAGCAAACTGGGCGAGCCTACCAAAGGCATGCTTCAGCGCTTCGCCGCTGCCGAGGCAGATTTCCGCCTGAACAAGTGATGGGGATGAGCTGATGCTCTGACCTTTCGCCGAACATGAAAACGGCCCGTTTCCTTATGGATGCGGGCCTTTTTTTTGCCTACGCAAATCTCGAATCCTTGCGCATACCCCTGTGGGAGTGAGTCTGCTCGCGATAGCGCCGGGTAAGCCGATATCAATGTTGAATGATTAACCGCTATCGCGAGCAGGCTCACTCCTACAGGGGAGGGTGGTGGTCTTGAAGGGAATGTCTGTAGCCAAAACAACTGTTTTCTGAAGGGGACGTCTTCAGAACTAGTAGGGCAAATCTGATTTCCCCGCCCCTCCATCAATACCCCTTGTCGCTCATGCAGAATCGCCCGCCTTCATTCTGCAGAGACACATCGGATGTTCGCTCCTGCCAATCAACCGCGTTTCACGTTGACGATCGACGGCGTCCAGACTGAGCTCAAGGTCCTTGAGTTCACGGGCACGGAAGCCATCAGTCAGCCCTACCGTTTTGATCTGGAACTGGTCAGCGAACGGCCCGACATCGAACTCGAAAGCCTCCTGCATCGGCAGGCATTCCTGAGTTTTGATGCTCAGGGTTCCGGCATTCATGGTCAGATTTTTCGCGTTGGCCAAAGCGATTCCGGCCAACGCCTCACGGGCTACCAAATCAGCCTCGTGCCGCGCCTGGCCTACCTCGGCCAGCGCATCAATCAGCGGATTTTCCAGCACAAAAGCGTGCCGACGATCATCGCGCAAATCTTCAAGGACCACGGCATCCAGCGCGATGCTTTCGAGTTTCGACTCGGCAGCGATTACCCCGAGCGTGAGTACTGCGTGCAATACGCGGAAAGCGATCTGGCTTTCATCCAGCGGCTGTGTGCCGAGATCGGCATTCATTACCACTTTCAGCACAGTCTCGACGGGCACCTGCTGGTGTTTGGCGATGACCAGACGGTTTTCCCTCGGCTGCCCGAGCCGACGCTCTACCTGCCGGGCAGCGGCATGGCGGCGGATGCGCCGGCCATCAAACGTTTCAACGTGCGACTGGAAACCCGGACGACAGCCGTCACCCGTCGCGACTACGACTTCAAAAAACCTCGCCTGCAACTTGAAAGCCGCCTCGACAGTGAGCTGCGACCGGTGCTCGAGGATTACCACTTTCCTGGCCAATTCACCGACCGCGAACACGGCAAGCATCTGGCCCAACGAGCACTCGAACGGCACAACGCCGACTTCCGTCAGGCCGAAGGTCGTGGCGACGAATCGGCTTTGGTCAGCGGGCATTTCCTACACCTGGCCGAACACCCGCATCAGGCATGGAATGACCTGTGGTTGATCACTGAAATTGAACACCATGGCCGTCAACCACAAGTGCTGGAAGAGTCGGTTACCAGCGACGGCCCGGATGATTTCCAGGGCTATCGCAATACCTTCCTGGCCACACCGTGGGACGTTTGGTTTCGCCCTCCACTCGGGCCGGAAAAGCCGCGCATGCTCGGCTATCAATCTGCCGTGGTCACCGGCCCGACCGACAGTGAAATCCATTGCGACGAGTTCGGTCGGGTCAAGGTTCAGCTCGCCTGGGACCGCGACGGTCAGCTCGATGAACACTCCAGTTGCTGGCTGCGCGTCGCCACCGGCTGGGCGCACGACCGTTATGGCAGCGTGATGATCCCGCGAGTCGGCATGGAAGTGCTGGTGGGGTTCGTCGACGCCGATGCCGACAAACCGCTGGTGATGGGTTGCCTGCCCAACGCCGCAACCCCGGTGCCGCTTGATCTGCCCGCCGACAAAACCCGCAGCATTTTCCGCAGCCAGAGCAGTCCCGGTGGTGGCGGTTACAACGAATTGCGCATCGAAGATCGCAAAGGCGCCGAGGAAATCTACCTGCGCGCCCAGCGAAACTGGACTCAGCACGTACTCAATGATCAACAGGTGCAGGTCGATAACGCCCGCAGCATCGTCGTCACCGGCACCGCTCGCCATGAGCTGAAGGCCGACGAGCAACGCATCACCCATGGCCAGCGCCAGACCGAAGTGAAGCTGGACGATCACCTGGTGGTGGTCGGTGACCGACACATTCGGGTGACCAGCCAGGCGTTGAGTGCCAGCCAGCAATTCCATGTCAGCGCTGGTCAGCAAGTGGTGATCGACGGCGGCGCCAGCGCGACGATTCAGGCAGGCGGGCAGTGGATCAACATCGGTCCCGGCGGGATCTTCAGCAGCGTGCCGATTCAGGTGGGTGGTGCACTGATGCCGGCCATGGCGGCTGCGCCTGCCTTGCCGGATACGCCGTTGAAACTCGCCGCCGCACCGGCCGCGCTGCTGAGTGCCGCACAGATTCTGAGCCTGAAAAGCGACGCGCCGTTCTGTGAGGAATGTGAGCGTTGCAAGGAGGGTGTCTGTGCAGCCTGATGCCTTGTCACCCCACGCCTGGTTGGATCGCCAACCGCTCAAACCTTCCGAGCAGTTGTTCGCGGTTTTCAGCAGCGCGAGCGCCGCTGAACCGTTCAAAGCCTGGCAGCGTTCGATCTCCGCTCAAGCACCCAGTCCGATCTGGGCCGGCACCGCTTACGCCGAGTGGGAACCGGTAATGCCCTATGTCGGAATCGTCGCTGCGGGTAGTGAGTTTCTGCAGTGGGTCGCCAACACCGAGTTTCGCGATTGGGGTTGGCTGGTGGTTTCTTCTGCCCCTCAGGAGGTGTTGGTCGAGCATCTTTGCAGCCTCACTCAAGTCCTTTTGCCCAACGGTCATGCGGTGTTTTTCCGTTTCTGGGACGGGCGTTATTTGCTGCCGATTCTTAGGTCAGCCGAGGTTAACGCTACGCAGTTAATGCCTGTGATCGGGCGCTGTTTGATCAATGGCCAGCCGCTCGAAATTGGTGGTCATGCGCTGAAAGCTTCTCGTGTTTTTCCATGGTGGGAAGTTTCCGAATCATTGCTCAAACAGCTCGCCGAAGAGTCCGCAACAACCCGCATCAACAACTTGGTGAAGTGGCTGAGCGAGGAACGCCCTGACCTTTACGAGGCGTTCTCCGAAAGCGTTTTGCGCCACAAAGTCGCGATCTTTCTTGAAACGCCCGACCTGCCTCAAGCACCCAAAACAGCCTTGGTGGACTACCTGATGGCGGAGCTGAACTGATGGATCAGATCGTACGGATCGAGCAGGAACTCGACGGTTTTAAAGACACCTTGAGTCTGTATCGCCAACAACTTGGTGGCTTCTTAAGCAGGAATGCGGACAAAGTCAGCCGAGCTACGGACATGCCCTCGCTGATGGACATGGAGCGGCTCATAAAACTGGGTAATACCACCACCGCGGTGAGCAGTCGTGATGATGATTTTTTCTCCAGTCTTGCGCAGTGCCCCAAGAGCGGGATTCTGGAGATCGAGAGCAAGTTCGAGTCGGTTTACGACATTCCGCTGGGGAATATTCAGGTCGATGTGATTGCTTCTGATGGCGGCAAGTCGACGCCTGTAACACTCGATAAAAACGGTAAAGGGCAGTTCGAAGGCACTCCCGGCAAGTTCTATCGCGTTCATGTTCGGAGCGAAGTCACTGCGAAACAAATTGATGAGCTTTTCTCCTCTTACGACGGCCTGACCCAAGAGCTGGAAGTCTGGCTGCGCAAAGAGTGGGAAGGGTTTAAGCCGCAATGGTCGCAGCAATCGGCATCAGCTTCACTGGCGGCGGTGGGCAATGGAATGCTCGCGGGGAGCTGGGCGGCGGTCGAGGCTGTTTGGGATGGCATCGGTGAACTTACCGACATCCTGAAAGACCCCAACGCTTTTGCCGAGAAGCTTGGCGAAAGTGCTGGGCAACTTGCCGGTCTGGCCGTAACCGCCCCCGACCTGATGGAAAAAGCCATGTTGCTGGCCAGCGACGAGGCGGCGCTGTGTTTGTTGATGCGTACCGCAGTGCTATGGCTTGAAGCATTGCCACCTTCGCAACTTGCCGGGTCCTCGGCGGAAGCCATTTCCAAGGTCGTGGTTGGCTTGGTTATCGATTTGTTGATTGGCCTGGTGCTGAGCGTGGTCGGGGTGGGAGTTGCCTGGCTCGCGGTGCGATTAAAGAAGTACAGCGCGCAGATTTATGAGGCCGCGATGGGCTTCGTGAAGTCGATGGTCACGATCATCAGCAACTTCATGGCTTACGTTGATCGCTATAAAACAGTTGCCGCACGGGGTGTGGCGGCGGGGCTCAAACAAGGTCGAATGCAACTGCGCTGGAATGGCCGCAAGAACACCACGCTGAAAAAAGACGAACACCACGACGACGCCCCGGATCAAGCGAAAAACCCCAACGGCGACAGCGTCGATTCCGTCGATAAAACCGCGACCAACAAATGCCCGGTGTCGATGGTCACCGGCGAAGAACTGCTGACCCTGACCGACGGTGCGCTGGACGGGATTTTGCCGTTCGAGTTCACCCGGCTCTATCGCACCAGTGCAGTGGAGATCGATTGCGGGCTGGGGTTTGGCTGGAGTCATTCGCTGTCGCATCGACTGGAAATCGACGGCGACAGCGTTATCTGGATCGACCACGAAAACCGCCGCACCACCTTCCCGCTGCCAACCAGTGAACGCCCGGCGATTCACAACAGTCTGTCGCGGGCGGCGATTTATCTGGGTGACGAGCCGGAAGAACTGATCCTCGCCCAGGCGGGGGAAAAATCGCGGTTTTTCCATTTCCGTGCCGGGCGTCTGACGGCGATCAGCGATGCCTACGGCAATCGGCTGACGGTGCAACGGGACATTTCTGACAGGATCAAACGCCTCGACAACGGCGCCGGGCGCTCTCTTTTGTTGCGCTATGACCGCAGCCATTTGCTCGCCGTCGACTATCAGCGTTTTCAGCCCGCCGACACCCTGGAAGACGCCTGGCGTACCGAACAAACACTGGTTGCCTACCGCTACGACGCTCGCCATCGCTTGATCGAAGCCACCAATGCCGCTGGCGAAAGCGAGCGCTACGACTACGACGATCAGCACGTCATCCTGCAGCGGCAGTTGGCCGGTGGCGCGAGTTTCTTCTGGGAGTGGGAAAGGTCCGGTAAGGCGGCCCGATGTGTCCGGCATTGGGCGTCGTTTGCGCAGATGGACGCGCGTTACGTCTGGGACGACCACGGCCGTGTGCGGGTTAAAAACGCCGACGGCAGCGAAGAGGTTTACGAACACGACGACCGGGCGCGGCTGGTGCGCAAGGTCGGGCTGGACGGCGGCGAACACCTCAAGGCCTACGACGACCACGGTCGGCTGCTGGCCGAGCAGGACCCGCTCGGCGCCGTCACCGAATACCGTTACGACGAAGTCGGACGGCTGATCGCGCTGATTCCGCCGGAAGACGAGCCGACGGCCTACGAATACCGCAACGGTTTCCTGCAGGCGCGGTACCGCGGTCAAGCGGTGTGGACATACCAGCGCAACGCCCAGGGCGACATCACCGAAGCGAGCGACCCCGACGGCCAGGTCAGCCACTATTACTACGACGACAAAGGGCAACTGCTGTCGATCCGCTACCCGGACACCAGCCGGCACGTGTTCGTCTGGAACGCCCTGGGCCAACTGCTCGAAGAGACCTTGCCGGACGGCGGTCGGCGGCGCTTTTCCTACGATGCGCTGGGGCGGCAGCTTACCCGTCAGGACGAACATGGCGCCGTCACCCGCTACCAGTGGGATGCCGTCGGCCGACTGCTCCAGACCATATTGCCTACCGGCGCCAGCCGCGCGTTCAGCTACAACGCCTACGGCAAGGTCACCGCCGAACGCGATGAACTGGGTCGC
>NZ_JBYTAJ010000024.1:0-96559 GCF_058788075.1 Pseudomonas sp. FW305-20
CTCCCACGGTCTGTACTGCGTCAACAGTCAGAATCGAGCCTTGTCCCTCCTCCTCCCTTCAAGTCCTACCATACAAGCGAGCCTGCTCGCGATGGCGTCCTCAGGGCAACAAAACAGTCGAGCCAGTCGTACGTCGCGCCGACAACTCGGTCTGCGCCTTCGCCGCTTCGGCCAATGGGTACTTCTGGCTGATGTCCACGTTCAGCTTGCCGCTGATGATCATCTCGAACAGCTCATCCGCCATACGCTGCAGGTTCTCGGCATTGTTGGCGTAAGTCGCCAGGGTCGGGCGGGTCACGTACAGCGAACCCTTCGCCGACAGAATGCCCAGGTTCACCCCGTCTACCGCACCCGACGCATTGCCGAAGCTCACCACCATGCCGCGAGGCGCCGCGCTATCAAGCGAAGTCAGCCAAGTGTCCTTGCCCACGCCGTCGTACACCACCGGGACTTTTTTCCCGTCAGTCAATTCCAGTACGCGTTGTGCGACGTCTTCGTGGCTGTAATCGATGGTCGCCCAAGCGCCGTTGGCCTTGGCCAGTGCGGCTTTTTCCGGTGAGCTGACCGTGCCGATCAACTTCACGCCCAAGGCCTTGGCCCATTGGCAAGCCAGGGAGCCGACGCCACCGGCCGCGGCGTGAAACAGAATGGTTTCGCCACCCTTGAATTCATAGGTCTGACGCAGCAGGTACTGCACGGTCAGGCCCTTGAGCATGACCCCGGCGGCCTGTTCGAAGCTGATCGCGTTCGGCAGATGCACCAGATTGGCTTCCGGCAACACATGAACATCGCTGTAGGCGCCCAACGGACCGCTGCCGTACGCCACGCGATCTCCCACTTTGAACCGGGTGACTTCACTGCCCACCGCCTCGACCACGCCTGCACCTTCCGAGCCCACACCCGATGGCAGGGCTGGGGGTGCATAGAGACCGCTGCGGTAATAGGTGTCGATGAAATTCAGGCCGATGGCCTTGTTGGTCACGCGAACCTGCTGCGGGCCGGGCTCGGCGGGTTGGTAATCGACATGCTCGAGTACGTCGGGGCCGCCATGGGCGCGGAACTGGATACGCTTAGCCATCAGAACTCTCCTTAGGTCTTGGCTACTGGAGTTGTAGCGCGAAGCTCCCTATCGAACTCCCATGCTTGATCTTCGTCAACTGCGGCAGGCCCATCTGCGATGTTATGCTACGCGCCCATTTGCGCCGGCCCCGCTCCCATGGAGCGCCGCGTAGCTTTGCCCGATTCAAGGTGATGACATGACGACCCGCACCGAGGCCGTAAAAGCCTACCTGCTCGACCTGCAAGACCGCATTTGCGCGGCCCTCGAAGCTGAAGACGGCGGCACGCAGTTCGTCGAAGACGCCTGGACCCGGCCTGCCGGCGGTGGCGGTCGCACCCGGGTGATCGAAAACGGCGCGGTCATCGAAAAGGGCGGCGTCAACTTTTCCCACGTCTTCGGCAGCGGCCTCCCACCGTCCGCCAGCGCCCATCGACCAGAACTGGCCGGCCGTGGCTTCGAAGCCCTCGGCGTGTCTTTGGTCATTCACCCGCACAACCCGCATGTGCCGACGTCCCACGCCAACGTGCGCTTTTTCATCGCTGAAAAAGAAGGCGAAGAACCGGTGTGGTGGTTTGGCGGTGGCTTCGACCTGACCCCTTACTACGGCAATGAAGAAGACTGCGTGCATTGGCACCGCGTCGCCGAGCAGGCCTGCGCGCCGTTCGGTCCGGACGTCTACTCGCGCTACAAAGCCTGGTGCGACAGCTATTTCCACATCAAGCATCGCCACGAGCCACGCGGTATCGGCGGGCTGTTCTTTGATGATTTGAACGAGTGGGACTTCGACACCAGTTTCGCCTTCATGCGTGCCATCGGTGACGCGTTCATCGACGCTTACCTGCCGATCGTGCAGCGCCGCAAAAACGATGCGTTTACCGCCAAACAGCGTGAGTTCCAGGAATTCCGCCGTGGGCGCTACGTTGAATTCAACCTGGTCTACGATCGTGGCACGCTGTTCGGTCTGCAATCGGGCGGGCGCACCGAGTCGATCCTGATGTCCCTGCCGCCGCAAGTACGCTGGAGTTACGATTGGAAAGCCGAGCCGGGCACCGAAGAAGCACGGCTGACCGAGTACTTCCTGCAAGACCGCGATTGGTTGGCCAAGGCCTGAACGAGGAATCCTGATGGACCGTTACGTCGTATTCGGTAACCCGATTGGCCACAGCAAGTCGCCGCTGATCCACCGTTTGTTCGCCGAGCAGACGGGTCAAAAACTGGACTACAGCACGTTGCTGGCGCCCCTCGACGATTTTTCCACCTGCGCCCGGACGTTTTTCCTCGAAGGCCGTGGGGCGAATGTGACAGTGCCATTCAAGGAAGAAGCCTATCGTCTGGCGAACAGTCTGACGGCGCGGGCGCAACGCGCCGGTGCGGTGAATACCCTGAGCAAACTCGCTGATGGCGGCCTGCTGGGTGACAACACCGATGGCGCCGGGCTGGTGCGGGACCTGACGGTCAACGCCGGTTTCAGCCTCAAGGGCAAACGCATCCTGCTGCTTGGTGCCGGTGGCGCGGTGCGCGGCGCGCTGGAGCCGCTGCTGGCCGAGCAACCCGCCTCGGTGATCATCGCCAACCGCACGGTGGAAAAAGCCGAACTGTTAGCGGAATTATTCGCGGACCTGGGGCCGGTGTCGGCCAGTGGTTTTGATTGGTTGAAGGAATCGGTGGACCTGATCATCAACGCGACGTCCGCCAGCCTGTCAGGGGATGTACCGCCGATTGCGAGCAGTTTGATCGAGCCGGGCAAAACGGTGTGCTACGACATGATGTATGGCAAGGAGCCGACCTCGTTCTGCCGTTGGGCCAGTGAACATGGCGCGGCGGTGTCGATGGATGGGTTGGGAATGCTCGCTGAACAAGCGGCAGAAGCCTTCTTCCTGTGGCGCGGTGTGCGCCCGGATACGGCGCCGGTGCTGGCCGAGTTGCGTCGGCAGTTGGCCCTTTAAAAGCATCGCGAGCAGGCTCGCTCCCACAGGGGATCACCGAAAACCTGTGGGAGCGAGCCTGCTCGCGATGGCTGCGACACCGATTTAGATCAGTCCTCAAACCGAATCGGGCAGTTCTCCGCCCCTTCCAGCTTCCTCAATTCCTCCACCACCTGCGGTCGCGCGCGCCGCAGGGTCAGGCTGCGATCCTGGCGCAATAGCCGCCGCGCTTCCTGGTGCAGCATCTCCACACCTGAATAGTCGATGAAGTTGATCTGCTGCGCTTCGATCACCACGCGCGCGCCGTGCATCCGTTGCAGGCGTACTTGCAGGTAATGGCTGGCGCCGAAAAAGATCGAGCCGCCCACCCGCAGAATGTCTTCATCCCCATCCTGCCAATGCTGCACCCGCGGTTGCGAGGTGCGTTTGAGGTAGAAGAACAGCGAAGCCAGCACCCCGGCGTAGATCGCGGTCTGCAATTCCAGCAGTAGTGTGGCGACGCAGGTCAGCGCCATGACCAGGAACTCGGCGCGACTGACCCGCAACAACGCGCGAATGCCGCGATGATCCACCAGCCCCCAGGCGATCAACAAAATGCTGCCGGCCATGGCCGGGATCGGAATGTGCGCGATCAAATTCGCGCCGAAGATGGCGAACAGCGCCACCCACACCGCCGAAAAAACCCCGGCCATCGGCGAGCAGGCGCCTGCTTCGTAGCTCAGGCCGGAGCGGGTGAAGGAACCGGCTGACAGCGATCCGGAAAAAAACGCACCGATCATGTTCGATAAACCCTGGGCGCGGACTTCTTGGTTGGCGTCGAGCAACTGCTGGGAGCGGGCCGACAAGGATCGGGCAATCGACAGGCTGGTGACCAGCCCGAGCATGCCCACCGCCACTGCACTGGGTAGCAAACGTAGAATCAGCTCCAGATCCAGCGGCAGCGGGCTGAAAGGCGGCAGCCGCCCGACAAATGCGCTGACCAATTGCACATGGCCGAACATCGATGGCCAAAGCCAGACCAGCAATCCGCTCAGCACCAGGGTGATCAATAGCGTCGGCCAGCGCGGCAGGAGCAATTTGAGGATGACGCCGACGAGGACCGTCGCCAGGCCCAGCATCAGCGACGGTTTGTCCACTTCGCCGAGGTGACTGAAGAGCGTCACCAAGCTGTTCAGCGCTGTGGCCTGGTTGGGTAACTCCAACCCCAGCAGATTCGGCAGTTGACCGATGGCAATCACCACCGCCGCGCCGAGGGTAAAACCCAGCACCACCGAGTGCGAAACGAAATTGACCAAGGCGCCGAAGCGCAGCAAACCGAGCAGCCACTGGAAAATGCCGGCAAGCAGCGTCAGCAACAGGATCAGGGTGACGTAGTCCTCTGACGCCGGAACGGCCAGCGGACTGACGCTGGCGTACAGGACGATAGAAATCGCCGCCGTAGGACCGCAGATCAAGTGCCACGAAGAACCCCAGAGACAGGCGATCAGCACCGGAATAATCGCCGCGTACAGGCCGTATTCAGGTGGGAGGCCGGCGATTAGCGCGTAGGCAATGGATTGCGGCAACGCGAGAATCGCACCGCTGAGGCCGACAATCAGGTCACGACCGACACTGGCGCGGGTTTGCCGGGGCATCCAGGTCAGGAAAGGGAAGAGTGAATGGCGGCTGGGGAAGGCCATGGGTCCTCTCGGGTGGGATTTTGCGCAAGGGTAGCAGGACTAGCCGTTGATCGTTCCCACGCTCCGCGTGGGAATGCATCCCGTGACGCTCCGCGTCACATTACCGAGCGGACGCGGAGCGTCCATTGCGGCATTCCCACGCAGAGCGTGGGAACGATCGGCGGCAGGGATTCAGAGTTTGGCTTTGACGGCCCCCAACGCATCCTTCCCATCCACTGTCTTCACCCCATCCAGCCATTTATCCAGCACCGCCGGATTCGCCTTGATCCAGGCCTTGGCCGCATCAGCGTTGCTGACCTTCTTGTTCACCACCTCGGCCATGATGCTGTTCTCCATTTCCTGGGTGAAACTCAGGTTGGTGAGCAGTTTGCCGACATTCGGGCAGGCCTGTGCATAACCTTTGCGGGTCAGGGTATAAACGCTGCCGGTGTCGCCGAAGTACTTCTCGCCACCTTTGAGGTAATGCATCTTCAGTTGCACGTTCATCGGGTGCGGGGTCCAGCCGAGGAAGGTCACGAACTTCTGTTTTTTCACCGCGCGAGACACTTCGGCCAGCATTGCCTGCTCGCTGGACTCGACCAGTTTCCACTGGCCCATGTCGAAGTCGTTCTTCTTGATGATTTCCTGCAAGGAGATGTTGGCAGGAGCGCCGGAGCCAATGCCGTAGATTTTCTTGTCGAACTTGTCGGCGTATTTGTTCAGGTCGGAAAAATTACGCACACCCGCGTCCCAGACGTAATCCGGGACCGCGAGGGTGAATTCGGTGCCGTCGAGGTTCTTCGCCAGTTGCGTGACATCGCCGGTGGCCACGAATTTGTCGTAGAAACCCTGTTGCGCCGGCATCCAGTTACCGAGAAACACGTCGACCTGGCCATCTTTCAAGCCGCCAAAGGTGATCGGCACTGCAAGCGTGTCGACCTTGGCCTTGTAACCCATGCCGTCCAGCAGAAACCCGGTGATGGCGTTGGTGGCGGCAATGTCGCTCCAGCCAGGGTCGGCCATTTTTACCGTCTCGCAACTCTGCTCGGCATACGCCGATGCACTGCCCAGAGCCAGAAGCCCGACCGTCATTGCTGTGGATAACCTACGCATGGCATTCCCCTTAACATTATTGGTTTTGGCAGGGTTGTGGATAACGTGCTTTACGCTCCAGATCGTCGAGGTCGATGTGGTTGCGCATGTACTGCTGACTGGCGTCCACCAGCGGCTGGTGATCCCAGCTCTTCAACTTGCCGATGGTTAATGCCTCGGCGACAAAACGTCGGCGCCGCTGGCTGGCGAGCACCTGTTGATGGATCGCCGGGATATCCCATTTGGCCCGGGCTTCGGCGAGAAATTCATCGAAAAGCGACTGATGTTGTGGCGATTGGCTGAGTTCTTCCAGTTCGCGCGGATCGTTGTGTACGTCGAAGAGTAGGCAAGGGTCGTCTTCGCTGTAGATGAATTTGTAGTTTCCACGGCGAATCATCATCAGCGGGCTGATGGTGCCTTCAGCCATGTACTCGCCGAAGACCTCGTCGTGACCACCCTGCCCTTGCAGGTGCGAGACCAGCGAGCGGCCATCCAGCGGCAACCCAGGCTCCAGCGACCCACCGGCCAGTTCGACGAAGGTCGGCAACAGATCGGCAGTCGAGACCGCCGCGCTGACCCGGCCAGCCCCGAATTGTCCTGGCGCACTGATCAACAGCGGCACGCGGGCGGCCATTTCGAACCAGTGCATCTTGTACCAGAGCCCACGCTCGCCGAGCATGTCGCCATGGTCGCCGGAGAAGACGATGATGGTGTCCTCGATCAGGCCGGTTTCCTCGAGTGTTTGCAGGAGCTTGCCGACATTACTGTCTATATAGCTGCACGCACCGAAGTACGCACGGCGCGCATCGCGAATCTTATCCACAGGCAGCGGTTTGTCCCACAGGTCGTAAACCTTGAGTAAACGCTGGGAGTGCGGATCCAGTTCAGCCTGCGCCGGGGTTTCGGGCAACGGGATATCGGCATCGTCGTACAGGTCCCAGAAAGCCTTGGGAATGGTGTACGGGTCGTGTGGGTGAGTCATCGAAACGGTCAGGCAAAACGGCTGATCGCCATCCTCGCGGATATGATCGAACAGGTACTGTTGGGCCTTGAACACCACCTCTTCGTCGAAATCCAACTGATTGGTGCGTACGCACGGCCCGGCCTGCAACACCGATGACATATTGTGAAACCAGGTTGGACGCACGTCTGGCTCGTCCCAGTTCACAGACCAACCGTAATCGGCCGGGTAAATGTCGCTGGTCAGGCGTTCTTCATAACCATGCAACTGATCCGGTCCGCAGAAATGCATCTTGCCCGACAGCGCGGTGCGGTAGCCGAGTCGACGCAAGTAGTGGGCATAAGTCGGTACGTCGGCGGGGAAATCGGCCGCGTTGTCGTAGGCGCCGATCTTGCTCGGTAACTGACCGCTGACCAGGGTAAAACGCGACGGCGCGCACAGTGGGCTGTTGCAATACGCGGCGTCGAATACCACGCCTTCGGCGGCGAGGCGGCTGAGATTCGGCAGTTTGATGGGCGAAGGGCCGTAGAACGGCAACATTGGCGCGGCCATCTGATCGGCCATGATGAAAAGAATATTCTTGCGCTTCATGTGATCGCGGCATTCCATAGTGAATATTTATGCGAAAGTGCTGCGATCGAGCATGTAGCCCAAGCAATTTGTGGTAAAGCCCATGCACGGCAATGACTAGGATAAGCACAGCTTATGTATGACGCCCTTGGTGATTTGTCTCTGGATTTGCTTCGCGCCTTTGAAGCGGCGGCCCGTCAACGCAGCTTCACGGCGGCCGCGGTGGAGCTCGGCACCACGCAACCGGCCATCAGCCAGCAGATCAAACGGTTGGAAGAGCAACTCGGGACGCGGCTGTTTGACCGGATCTATCGCGGCATCGAACTGACCGAGGCCGGGACCATCCTGTTTGAGCAGGTTCAGCTCGGATTGCAGAATATCGATGCAGGATTGAGCGCAATCAGCACACAGCACCAACATGAAGTGTTGCAGGTCGCCACCGATTTCGCCTTCGCCGCGTATTGGCTGATGCCGCGCCTGCACCGCTTCCATGCCGCCAATCCTCAGGTGGACGTCAGCCTGGTGACCAGCGAACGCAGCCTTAATATGCTGCGCACCGATATCGATGTGGCGGTGTTGTTTGGGGATGGCCGATTCAAGCAGGGCGAAAGCCATTGGCTGTTCAGCGAAGAAGTGTTTCCGGTGTGCAGCCCGCTGCTGTTAAAGGATCGTCCGCTGCCCTTGCCCTGCCAATCATTGCTCGAGTTCCCGCTGCTGCACCTTCGAGGCGAGAACAGCAGCAACTGGTTCGACTGGAGCGGCGTGTTTCGCGAGTTGGGGATCGCTTCGGCACCTGCGCCCGGGCAATTGCGCTTCGACAATTACACGCTACTGATCCAGGCCGCGATTGGCGGCCAAGGGGTGGCGATTGGGTGGCGGCACCTTGTGGATAACTTGCTGGCGCAAGGTTTGTTGTGCCGACCGATCGCGGAAACAGTGATCTCCAAACTCGGCTATTACGTGGTCCTGCCCCAGCGGAAACGGCGTGGTGCGCTGATTCAACAGTTCGTGGACTGGCTGATGGCCGAGCAGGCCAGTAGTGCGCAATCGCTCAATGGCTTACCGTTGCCGTCTATTGCTGTATAGCCTCGGTCGCGACAAAGGTCACGTGTTCGCCGACATGCAGGTTCAACCGCAATTCATCGGCAATCCCCACCGCCACCCGGCTCAGCCGTTCAAGCGGCTCGGCGAGGCCCGGCTCCAGGCTGCGGCTGACGTGGCTGAAATGCTCGATGGTCAGCCCTGGCACCCCGCGCGGCGCATTCACCAGCGTCCAGTGCAAGGTGCTGCTTTGCAGGGCCTCGCGGATTTCTTCGGCGGCGTGGCGTTGCAGTCGATCTTCTATCTCCGGATCGTCCAGTGCCTCGAAATCACCGACCAGAAACAGCCGGGCAATCCCTGAGGCCTGCATGCCATCGATCAGAGCGTCCACCGCGAGCACTTGCTCGACCGGGCCGGGCACAATGGATTTTTCCACGTGCTCGCTGCTCATCGGCAATCCGGGTGCATCCAGCAGGCAGATCACCGCAGAACATCCGGCGACGCTCTGCTTGACCCGCTTGGCGTCGAACAAATCACCGGTCTTGGTGCGCAATCCCGGGCGCGGCGCGAGCGCTGTCAGGTCATCAAGAATGGCGATCACTTCATGTTGGCGCCGCAGCATTTCAGCCATCAGCGCACTGCCCAGGCTACTCATGGCACCATAAAGCACTACTTTCACTACGGGGGTTTCGGCATTTTTCATGGCCGTGCTCCGCTCTTTCTATCTCTATGGCGTGTGACCTGTGGGCAACAACGCCGGTTCGCCTCGGTTCAGAGGGTTTCAAATGCAGCAGATCAAGGGCTACCACGCCCATGTCTACTTCGACGCCAACACCCTTGCTCAGGCGCGAGCCTTGTGTGAGGAGGCAGCGCAATTGTTTCCAGTGAAGATGGGGCGCGTCCATGAACGCCCGGTGGGCCCGCACCCCGACTGGAGCTGCCAGTTGGCGTTCGAGCCGCAATACATCGGCGACGTGCTGCCCTGGCTTGCGCTCAACCGCAAGGGTTTGGTGGTGTTCCTGCACCCGGACACCGGCGACGATCTGCTCGACCACACTGAGCACGCGATCTGGATGGGCGCGATTCGGCCACTGGATCTGTCTATTTTTTGATCAGTTTACAACTGTTCCTCGGCTTCGCCGGGCAAATGTTCATCCAGGTGCAGCCAGGGCAGTCGGTTGTCAGTCCAGATATGCCTTTGGGCGGGTGCGTGCTCGGGATGATCGAGGGTGGCGATGGTCACGTCGATGCTGTCCGGGCTCAGGTCGGTGACCAGCGCCAGCTGCGCCCCACAGTTGCCGCAGAAATACCGTACGCAGGTTGTTGAAGAGTCGTACTGCGCTGGCGTTCCTTTCACCCATTCAAAGGCTGACGCAGGCACGGTGATCCAGGTGGTCACGATCCCGCCGCTGACCCGCCGACAAATCGAACAATGACAATGGGCGATGTCGCGCAAAGGCCCGCTGAATTGATAGCGCAGATGTCCGCAGTGGCAGCCGCCCGTATGAACTTCGCCCATGTTTTGTCCTCCTGCCCCGTATTCAGGGACTTTGAACCCGCCCGACGACCGGTTGCACATCTGGTCAATGCTTTCATCCGCGAAAGCTGGGTGAAAGCTTCCCCGATTAGGATCGCCCCCACTACCGGCAACAGACCGGTCGGCCAATGCCAGTGTTTTATCGCTCGCACAGCCCATTTAACAACAACAATGGTGATCCTGATGTCCTTTGCAACCCGCCACTTCGCTGTCACTCCACCCATACGCCTTGTGCTTCCCGTTCTGCGCTGAGCCACCCGGTTCGCCCATTCCCTAGCCGCGCTATGCCTGGAGTATTCCCATGCTGACTTTCCTTGGCTTTGCCATGGTCATCACGTTCATGTTCCTGATCATGACCAAGCGCCTGTCCGCGCTGATCGCTCTGATCATCATCCCGATCCTGTTCGCTCTGTTCGGTGGTTTTGCGCCGAAGATCGGCCCGATGATGCTCGAAGGCATCACCAAGCTCGCACCGACCGGTGTGATGCTGATGTTCGCCATTCTGTACTTCGCCCTGATGATCGATTCCGGCCTGTTCGACCCGGCCGTGCGCAAGATCCTCAAACTGGTCAAGGGCGACCCGTTGAAAGTTTCGGTCGGCACCGCCGTACTGGCGCTCGTCGTCTCCCTCGATGGGGACGGCGCGACCACTTATATGATCTGCGTGGCCGCCATGCTGCCGCTCTACGCCCGTATCGGCATGAGCCCGCGGATCATGGCCGGCTTGATCATCCTCGCCGGTGGCGTGATGAACATGACGCCCTGGGGCGGCCCGACCGCTCGTGCGGCCAGTGCGCTGCACGTGGACCCGTCCGACATCTTCGTACCGATGATTCCGGCGATGGCTTTCGGGGTGCTGGCCATCCTCGTGATTGCCTACTTCTATGGCAAGCGTGAACGTGCGCGCCTGGGTGAGCTGCACTTGGTGGGCGAGGAAATCGATCACAGTGAAATCAGCGTTTCGCAATTCCCGGATGCCCGTCGTCCGAAGTTGATCTGGTTCAACGGCGCCCTGACCCTGGCCCTGATGTGCACCCTGGTCGCCGGTCTGTTGCCGCTGCCGGTGCTGTTCATGGTGGCGTTCAGTATCGCGATGATCGTCAACTACCCGTGCCTGCAACAGCAGAAGGACCGCGTCGCGGCCCACGCCGGTAGCGTGCTGGCGGTGGTCGGCTTGATCTTCGCGGCCGGTATCTTCACCGGTATCCTGACGGGCACCGGCATGGTCGATGCGATGTCGAAAAGCCTGTTGGCGGTCATCCCGGACTTTCTCGGCCCGTACCTGGCGGTAATCACTGCACTGGTGAGCATGCCGTTCACGTTCTTCATGTCGAATGATGCATTTTATTACGGCGTGTTACCGGTACTTGCGGAAGCCGCCAGCCATTACGGTATAACCGCGGTTGAAATGGCACGTGCCTCGATCGTCGGTCAGCCCGTCCACTTGCTGAGCCCGCTGGTACCATCGACCTACCTGTTGGTGGCCCTGGCCGGTATCGACTTCGGTGATCACCAGCGTTTCACCCTGAAGTGGGCAGTACTGGTTTGCATGTGCATACTGGTCGCCGCCTTGCTGATGGGGATTTTTCCGCTGTTCAGCACTCTATAAGCCCAAGACTCACCATGACGGGTCCAGGCTTTGTTGTTTGAAGCCTGGGCCCTTCGTGGTTTAACACTCGCACAAAGGAATACACATGGAATGGCTGACCAACCCTGAAATCTGGGTTGCCTTCTTTACCCTGACCGCCCTGGAAATCGTCCTGGGTATCGATAACATCATCATGATTTCGATCCTGGTCAGCCGCATGCCCAAGCACATGCAACAGCGCACCCGGATTTTCGGCCTGGCACTGGCCATGATCACGCGGATCCTGTTGCTGCTGTCGATCACCTGGGTCATGCGCCTTACCGCCGACTTGTTCGAAGTGTTCGGCCAGGGGATTTCCGGGCGTGACCTGATCCTGTTCTTCGGTGGCCTGTTCCTGCTGTGGAAGAGCTCGCAAGAGATGTACCACGCGCTGGAAGGTGAAGACGAAACCAATGAGGAGCCGGGCGGCAAAGGCGGCAACTTCCTCTACACCATCATTCAGATCGCAATCATCGACATCGTGTTTTCGCTGGACTCGGTCATCACCGCTGTTGGCATGGTGTCCCACGTACCGGTCATGGTCGCGGCGATCATCGTGGCCGTACTGGTGATGATGTGGGCTTCCGGCACCATCAGCGAGTTCATCGACAAGCACCCGTCGCTGAAGATGCTGGCGCTGTCGTTCCTGTTGATTGTCGGTACTGTGCTGATTGCTGAATCCCTCGACGTTCACGTACCAAAAGGCTACGTCTACTTCGCCATGGCGTTCTCGCTGGCGGTGGAAGCGATCAACATCAAGATGCGCACCGCCATGGCGAGAAAGCGCAAACAGCAGGATCCGGTGAAGCTGCGCAAGGACATTCCGGGGCAGTAACCCGAATGCCATGTGATGACAAAGGGACCTTCGGGTCCCTTTTTCATATCTGCATCAAGCTGTTTTCATGACAGTTTTGTTTCAATCGCTTCTTTAGCTGTGCGATGCTGGCGCGCAGACCGTTAGCCAACTACAGCTTAAGTACAGAACGTAGAAGAACACGCCGCACCGTCAACTTGCCCCTTTGGGGCGCTACCACCACAGGGGGTCTATATGCTCACCCTGCTCAATTTGTTATCCGCCGTGGCCTTGTTGATTTGGGGCACGCATATCGTCCGAACCGGCATTCTGCGGGTCTACGGCTCCAACCTGCGCCATGTGATTGGGCGGAACATGTCCAAGCGCTGGCTGGCGTTCATCTCGGGGATCGTCGTGACAGCGATGGTCCAGAGCAGCAACGCCACCGCCATGCTCGTCACTTCCTTTGTCGGTCAGGGCCTGATGGCGCTGACCCCGGCCCTGGCGACCATGCTCGGGGCCGACGTCGGTACCGCGCTGATGGCGCGGGTGCTGACCCTGGACCTGTCATGGCTGTCGCCGCTGCTGATCTTTCTCGGGGTGATTTTCTTCCTGTCGCGCAAACAGACCCGGGCAGGACAGATGGGCCGGGTGAGTATCGGCCTGGGGCTGATCATCCTGGCGCTGCAGCTGATCGTCGAGGCTGCCGCGCCGATCACCCAGGCCCAAGGCGTGAAGGTGATTTTCGCTTCGCTCACCGGCGACATCCTGCTCGATGCCCTGGTCGGCGCGCTGTTTGCGATGGTTTCCTACTCCAGCCTCGCCGCCGTCCTGCTGACCGCGACCCTGGCCGGTGCTGCGGTGATCAGTCTGCCCGTGGCCATCGGTCTGGTGATCGGCGCCAACATCGGCAGCGGTATCCTTGCCTTCCTCAGCACCAGCATGCAGAACGCCGCCGGCCGCCAGGTGGCGTTGGGCAGCCTGCTCTACAAACTGATCGGCCTGTTGCTGATCATTCCGGTGCTTGAACCGTTGGTGCACTGGATCGACAGCCTGGACTTCAGCCCTCAGGAAATGGTCATTGGCTTTCACCTGCTCTACAACACCACGCGTTGCCTGATCTTGCTGCCAAGCGTCGGACCGATGGCCAAATTCTGTGCGTGGGTGCTGCCGGAGCGCCCGCAAATCAACGGTACTGCCAAACCGCGGCATCTTGATCCAACAGCGCTGGTTACGCCCAGCCTGGCACTGGCCAATGCCGCCCGGGAAACCCTGCGCATCGGCGACCTGATCGACAACATGCTCGAAGCCATGCTCGACGTGCTGCACGGCAAACAAACCGCCGTGACCCAGGAAATGCGGCGCCTGACCGATGATGTGGAATCGCTCTACGGTGCGATCAAACTGTATCTGGCGCAAATGCCCCGCGAAGACCTCAGCGAGCAGGACAGCCGGCGTTGGGCGGAAATCATCGAGCTGGCGATCAACCTTAAACTCGCCAGCGACCTCATCGAACGCATGCTGCGCAAGGTTCAGCAGCAGAAAACCTCGCAGCGTCGGTCTTTTTCCGAGGCTGGCCTGGAAGAGTTGGCGGGGCTGCACAGTCAATTGATATCCAACCTGCGCCTGGGGTTGTCGGTGTTCCTTAGTGCCGATAAGGAAAGTGCCCGCCAGTTATTGCGTGAGAAACGGCGCTTTCGCGCACAGGAACGGCGCCTGGCCCATGCTCACGTCAGCCGACTGCAACGTAAGATCATGCAGAGTATCGAGACCAGCTCGTTGCACCTTGAGTTGATTGCCGACATGAAACGTCTGAATTCGCTGTTTTGCAGCAGCGCCTATGTGGTGCTGGAAACTTCCGACACCGGAGCCCTGGCGGTCGACGATTTGGCTGACATCACACATTCACCTTGAACGTCTGGCAGAGTGGTCAGTCAGTAACATTGATTCGGCATTAAGGCCGCCATCGCGAGCAGGCTCGCTCCCACAGGTGATCTGAGTCGGACACACTTTCCGATTTCACCCGAGATCCACTGTGGGAGCGAGCCTGCTCGCGATGGCGGGCTGGCTGACGACACGGATCTCCGATGGGTTGCCTGGAAGCTTGTTATGCGTTGTCTGTTGTTCGCTTGTCTGTTGCTTGGCTCATTCCCTTCATTTGCCCTGGATCGCTTTCAGGTCGAGGGCTACACGCTGCCCAACGGCCTGCAGTTGCTGCTCAAGCCCGGTACCGAGCGCGGGCATGTGGCGATTCGTTTGGTGGTCGGCGTCGGCATCGATGATTTCAGCTGCGCCGAAAAGGCGCTGCCGCACCTGCTTGAGCACTTGCTGTTCAGCGGCATCGACGCCACCGGCGAAGGCGGGCTGGAAGAGCGCATGCAGGCCCTGGGTGGAGAGTGGAACGCTTACACCAGCAATGCCGATACGACGTTCGTCATCGAAGCCCCGGCGAAAAACCAGCGCAAGGTCCTCGACCTGCTGCTGGCGCTGCTGACCCAGACCCGAATCGACGACAACGCCATCAACGCCGCCAAACAAGTGGTCGAGCGTGAAGACGGCGGCCATTACACGCACCTGCAACGCTGGCTGGATCGCCAGGATCTTGGCCACACGGCGAGTAATCAGCTGGCGGTGGAACTGGGCCTCAAATGCCCCGAGCGGCCTGAGGTCGATCACCTGAGCCGCGATCAGCTGGAAAAGGTGCGCGAGGCCTGGTACGCGCCCAACAACATGACCCTGATCGTCGTCGGCGACCTTGAGCGGTTGCTGCCGGCCTATCTGGAGCGGTCTTATGGCGCGCTTGAAGCGGTCGATCCGACTGATCACCTGCCCCTGCCGGCGATCCAGGCCAGTGCTGCCCATGAACGCACCCTGAGTCGCGGTCTGGTTGGCGGCAGTGCCAAGTTGCATTGGCTGGTGCCAGAGCCGGTGCTGGAAGATCAGCACGACCAAACCTTCGACTTGCTCAAGGATTATCTGGACTGGGCGCTCTACCGCCAATTGCGCCTGGCCCATGGCCTGTCCTACGGGCCTTCGGCCGAGCGCGAGGTGTTTGGCGGTGTGGGCTTCATGAGCCTGAACGCGGACCTTGAGCGCGACGACGTGCCCCAAGCCAAACGGGTGCTGGATGATTTGAAGGCCGGGTTGCTCAGGGACGGTCTGAATGCCGACACTTTCAACCGCATCAAGCAGGCCGCCATCGCCCGCCAGGCCTGGGCCGTGCAAGGCAACAGCGCGCTGGCCGATTATTACTGGAGTGCCCTTGGGGACTATGAGAATGGCCGCTTCGCCAACCCGGCCAAGGAACTCCAAGGGGTGACGCTGGAAGAAGCAAACAAGGCCATGCGTGAATTGCTGATGCAGCCGGGCTACCTGCGCATCGAACAGCCGTTGATCAGTGATGATCAGTTTGTGTGGGTGATTGCCGGGGTGTTCGGTTTGCTTGTACTCAGTCTGTTGGCTTGGCGCGTCCATCGCCGAAAGTGAGTATTCCCTGTGGCGAGGGAGCTTGCTCCCGCTCGGCTGCGCAGCAGTCGTAAATCGGCATCCTAGACCGGCCTGAAAATACGCGTCGATTAGTTTTGGGGGCGCTTCGCACCCCAGCGGGAGCAAGCTCCCTCGCCACAATGCTGTATGGGGCAATCGGACGTAGCCCCTCGCCACGCCGCCCTCTCGGCGGTTACCCTGTCGAGGATTTTTCCCACGACTATTGTGAACCGCCGAATGCCTAATCTGACCCTATACGTCCAGCGCATCCTGGAGCTGATGAAGCGCTACCCGGGGGCCATTGCGCTCGGTGGGTTCATTTCAGGGGTCGGCAGCTTCATGCTGGTGGATCGCCAACAGGGGCTGGCGACCTGGATCACCACCATCATGCTGGTCAGCTGGGTCTGGCTGATGCTGGAAAACAGCCTCACCAAGCTGTTCGCCAGGGTCTTCAAGCGCGAAATACCCCAGCCATTGCTGCGTTATGCAACGCAGATGATCCATCAGGAAAGCCTGTTCTTCGTCCTGCCGTTCTTTTTGATCACCACCACCTGGAACAGCGGCCAGTTGTTCTTCACTGGATTACTGAGCATGGCGGCGCTGATTTCGATCATCGACCCGCTCTACTACAAATGGCTGGCACCGCGCCGCTGGGCGTTCCTGGCGCTGCACACCCTGACCCTGTTCGCGGCCCTGCTGACCGCCCTGCCCGTCATTTTGCACCTCACCACCGCCCAGAGCTTCAAGCTGGCGCTGGGCATTGCCATGTTGCTGTCGTTCCCGAGCCTGGCCTCGATCTTCCCGATTCGCACGGTGCGCAATGCGTTGGCGATTCTCAGCATCACCGTCGGCATCGGCGCCGCCGGTTGGGTGCTGCGCTCCTGGGTTCCGCCGGCGACCCTGTGGATGACCGATGTGGCGATCAGCACCCAAATGCAGGACCGCACCCCCGGCAAGAGCCTGGAAGAAGTCAGCGCCGAGCAGATTCGCGGGGGTGGGCTGTACGCGTACACCGCGATCAACGCCCCGCGAGGTCTGGCCGAACGGATTTATCACGTCTGGATGTTCAACGGTAAAGAAGTCGACCGTATCCCTCTGGATATCAATGGAGGGCGCAAGGAAGGCTATCGCGCCTGGACCCACAAGCAGAACTTCCCCGGCAACCCCGCAGGCAAATGGCAGGTCCGGGTGCTGACCGAGGACGGTCAGTTGATTGGCGTGCTGCGCTTCAAGGTCAAGGACAGCACACCCATCAAAGAAAAGTAACGCGGTTCGTGCTATTAGTCAGATCTGCGTAATAGCCGAACAAGCACGGAGCTTATGACTAGCAGCACATTGCCCGGCAGTGCCCGACTGGACACCTCGCAAAGCCCTGCCCTGTTGCGGGTCACGGGTGACTGGACGCTCGCCCATTACACCGATCTCAGCCGCCTGAGCGAAAAGCTCCGCGGCCAATACGACAACAACACCCACATCGACCTCAACGGCCTCGGCGCGCTCGACACCGCTGGCGCATCGCTGCTGGTGGAGTTGCTGGGTTCCGAACGTTTGGGTCGATCCGCCGAGCATCCCGATTGCACACTGTCCTCGGCCGACCGCGCGTTGTTGCAGACCGTCTATTGCTCGCTGACCGACTTCTGCGTGCCGATCAAGGAACCGGAAATCAACGTCGGCATTCAACTGCTGACCCGCATCGGCCGTGCGGTCGACGCGGTCTGGCAGGACACCCTGCAACTGCTGGGTTTTGTCGGCCTGATTCTGGAAACTATCGCTCGCGGCCTGTTTCGCCCCAAACGCTGGCGCGTTACGCCGATGGTCGCGCACATCGAACAGACCGGCCTCGACGCCGCCCCCATCGTCGCCCTGCTGACCTTTCTGGTGGGCGCCGTGGTGGCGTTTCTCGGGGCGACGGTGCTGGCGAGTTTCGGCGCGAGTATTTTCACCGTGGACCTGGTGGCGTTCTCCTTCCTGCGCGAATTCGGGGTGTTGCTGACCGCGATCCTGATGGCCGGCCGCACCGCCAGTGCCTTCACCGCGCAGATCGGTTCGATGAAAGCCAACGAAGAAATCGACGCTATCCGCACCCTGGGCCTCGACCCGATGGAGCTGCTGGTGGTGCCGCGCGTGTTGGCCCTGCTGGTCGCGCTGCCGATGCTGACCTTTCTGGCGATGTTGTCGGGGATCATCGGCGGCGGCGTGGTCTGCGCGCTTTCGCTGGATATCTCACCGGCGATGTTCCTGTCATTGCTGCAAACCGACATCGGTGTTCAGCACTTTCTGGTGGGGATGGTCAAAGCGCCGATCTTCGCGTTTCTGATCGCCGCCATCGGCTGTCTTGAAGGCTTCAAGGTCAGCGGCAGTGCCGAGTCCGTCGGCGCGCACACCACGTCGAGCGTGGTCCAGTCTATTTTCGTGGTGATCGTGCTCGACGCCGTGGCTGCGCTGTTTTTCATGGAGATGGGCTGGTGAGTCGTCTAACCCGAGCGCCCTCCGAGGCGGTGATCGAAGTCCGTGGTCTGTGTAATCGCTTCGGCCGTCAGAGCGTGCACGAGAACCTCGATCTGGATTTGCACAAGGGCGAAATCCTGGCGGTGGTCGGCGGTTCCGGCAGCGGCAAGTCAGTGCTGTTGCGCAGCATCGTCGGCTTGCGCCAGCCCAGCGAAGGGATGGTGAAAGTCTTCGGCAAAAACCTGCCGACGCTGCCTGAACACGAACGCTCGATGGTCGAACGACGCTTTGGCGTGCTGTTCCAGAAAGGCGCCCTGTTCTCTTCGCTGACCGTGACCGAGAACGTCGCCCTGCCCCTGATCGAGCACGCCGGTTTGAGCCGAGAGGACGCCGAGCACCTGGCGGCAGTGAAAATGGCCTTGGCCGGTCTGCCGCTGTCGGCGGCCGACAAGTACCCCGCTTCGCTGTCCGGCGGCATGATCAAGCGTGCGGCACTGGCCCGCGCGCTGGCGCTGGACCCGGACATCCTGTTTCTCGACGAACCCACTGCCGGCCTCGATCCGATTGGCGCGGCTGCGTTCGATCAATTGATCCTGACCCTGCGCGATGCGTTGGGCCTGAGTGTGTTTCTGGTGACCCACGACCTCGACACGCTCTACACCATCACCGACCGCGTGGCGGTGCTGGCGCAGAAGAAAGTGCTGGTGGCGGACGCCATCGACAAGGTCTCGGAAACCGACGATCCGTGGATTCACGAATACTTCCATGGCCCTCGCGGCCGCGCGGCACTGACTGCCGCTCAACAGCTCAAGGAGGTCTGACATGGAAACCCGAGCTCATCATGTATTGATTGGCCTGTTCACCGTAATTGTGGTGGCGGGCGCCCTGCTCTTCGGCTTGTGGCTGGCCAAGTCCAGCGTCGACACCGAATTCAAGGATTACGAAGTCGTCTTCAACGAGGCCGTCAGCGGCCTGTCCAAGGGCAGCGCCGTGCAGTACAGCGGGATCAAGGTCGGTGACGTGGTGACCTTGCGTCTGGACCCGAAAGACCCGCGCCGGGTGCTGGCGCGGATCCGCCTGGGCGGTGACACACCGATCAAGGAAGACACCCAGGCCATATTGGCGCTGACCGGGATCACCGGCACTTCGATAATCCAGCTCAGCGGTGGTACGCCGCAAAGTCCGACACTCAAGGGCAAGGACGGTAACTTGCCGACGATCATTGCATCGCCCTCGCCCATCGCCCGTTTGCTCAATGACAGCGGCGACCTTGTGGCTGGCGTGAATATGCTGCTGCACAACGCCAATCAGGTGTTTTCTTCGCAGAACGTCGAGCGCATTAGCAAGACCCTTGAGCATCTGGAGCAAACCACCGGCACCATCGCCGACCAGCGCGGCGATATTCGCCAGGCGATGCAGCAACTGGCCTCGGTCGGCAAGCAGGCCGGCGCCATGCTGGAGCAGACGTCGGCGCTGATGCGCAACGCCAATGGCATGCTCAACGATCAAGGCAAGCAGATGTTCGGCAGTGCCGAGCAGGCAATGAAGTCGCTGGAACAGAGCAGCGCGACCATCAACACATTGCTCACGACCAATCAGGACTCGATCAACAGCGGCATGCAAGGCCTCAATGGCCTGGCCCCGGCGGTGCGTGAACTGCGCGACACCCTGACGTCGTTGCGGGCTATTTCCCAGCGTCTGGAAGCCAACCCCGCCGGTTATTTGCTGGGCAATGACAAGGACAAGGAGTTCACGCCATGAAACTGCTTCACCTCACCCTCCTCGCCAGCTTCATGGTGCTCAGCGCCTGCTCGATCCTGCCCAAGTCCGAGCCGTCCGATGTCTATCGGTTGCCTTCGGCCCAGGGCAGCGCATCGGCCAGTCACGGGACGCCGCAGCGCTGGTCATTGCGCCTGTCCAAGCCGCAGACCAGCGAAGCCTTGAACAGCTCGAGGATCGCCGTGATCCCTCAAGGTGACCTGATCAGCAGCTACAAGGCCTCACGCTGGAGCGACCCGGCACCGGTGTTACTGCGCAATCGTCTGTTGGATGGTTTCCAGCGTGATGGTCGGGTGACATTGCTGAGCACCGATGACAGCAATTTCCAGGCGGATCTTGAACTGGGCGGTAGCCTGCAGGCATTTCAGACTGAATACCAAGGAACGCATGCGAATGTCGTCGTGCGACTGGATGCGTTGCTGGTGCGCGGTTATGACCAGCGAATCCTCGCCAGCCGACGCTTCGAAGTGCGCCAGCCGTTGAGCGATGCTCAGGTACCGGCGGTGGTGGCCGGGTTTGGCCAGGCCAGTGACCAGTTGACGGCGCAGGTGGTGAGCTGGGCGGTGGAGCAAGGACAGAAAGTTGCGCCGCCCGCCAGAAACGCCGCGAATCCCTTGTAGCAGCTGGCGCAGCCTGCGTTCGGCTGCGAAGCAGTCGTCAATCCGTTATCCCGCATCTATCAGGTGGATCGCGGTGTCTGGTTTTGCGACTGCTTCGCAGCCGAACGCAGGCTGTGCCAGCTGCTACAGGTTTTGTGGTTAGCCGAAGAACCAGTAGCAGACGCCGATCGCGCCGAGAACGCCGGCAAGCTCCGCCAGCAATGCGCACCCCACCGCATGCCGCGCCCGCTGGATCCCCACCGCGCCGAAGTACACCGCCAATACATAGAACGTCGTTTCAGTACTGCCCTGAATCGTCGCCGCCACCAGCGCCGGGAAGCTGTCCACGCCAGAGGTTTTCATGGTTTCGATCAGCATCGCCCGGGCGGCACTGCCGGAAAATGGCTTGACCATGGCGGTCGGCAGCGCATCGACGAAGCGCGTGTCCCAACCGGCCCATTCCACCAGGTGCCGAATCCCGTCCAGGCCAAAGTCCAGCGCTCCGGATGCCCGCAGCACGCCGACGGCGCACAGCATCGCCACCAGATACGGCAGCAGGTTCTTGGCCACGTCGAAGCCTTCTTTGGCGCCTTCGACGAACGCTTCGTAGACCTTCACTTTGCGTAGCGCGCCGATCACCAGAAACACCATGATCAGCCCGAACAACGTCACGTTGCCGAGGATCGATGACAGGCCGGCCAGAGCGGTCGCTGACAGCGTCGCCAGCAGCGCCATGAACGCACCGAGGGCCAAGGCGCCGGGAATCAGGTAGGCGAGCACCACCGGGTCCCACAGGCGCAGGCGCTGCATGAACGCCACCGACAGCAGGCCGACCAATGTCGAGCAACTGGTGGCGAGCAGGATTGGCAGGAACACCAGGGTCGGATCGGGCGCACCTTGCTGGGCGCGGTACATGAAGATCGTCACCGGCAGCAGGGTCAGGGAGGAGGCGTTGAGCACCAGGAACAGAATCTGCGCGTTGCTGGCGATGGTGTCGCTGGGGTTGAGCTCTTGCAGCGCCTTCATGGCTTTGAGGCCGATTGGCGTGGCGGCATTGTCCAGGCCCAGGCCGTTGGCGGCGAAGTTCAGCGTGATCAGGCCGATGGCCGGGTGCCCGGCCGGCACTCCCGGCATCAGCCGCAGGAACAACGGGCCCAACGCTTTGGCCAGCCACTCGACGATCCCGGCCTTCTCGGCAATCCGCAGAAAGCCCAGCCAGAGCGTCAGGGTGCCGAACAACATGACCATGACTTCGACCGACAACTTGGCCATGGCAAAAATGCTTTCCACCATCGCCGCGAAGATCCCGGCGTTACCGCCGATCAGCCATTGCGCCAGCGCCGAAACGGCAGCCACGATGAAGAAGCTTAGCCACAGGCCATTGAGCATCAGTTAAATCCCCCGAAGAATGCGGCGAATGATAGCGGGGTAGCCAGAAACGACAAACCCCGGATTTCTCCGGGGTTTGTTTTGGCTCTTGTGGGAGCGACTGTGGCGAGGGGGCTTGCCCCCGTTGGGTCGCGCAGCGGACCCGGATTTGCGAGCGCTGCGGACTCGAACGGGGGCAAGCCCCCTCGCCACACAAGCCTCGCTCCTACAAGGGCAACGCATCAGCCCTTGGAAACTTCACCCACCGGCAATTTTTCCTTGCTGCGCCAGTGCGGCAAGGAGTTCCAGTAGCGCTGGCCCTTGGCATCGTCGTACATGCCTTCCCAGCGTGCGATGACCAGCACGGCCAAGGCATTACCGATCACGTTCAGCGCGGTACGGGCCATGTCCATGATGCGGTCGACACCGGCGATGAACGCCAGGCCTTCGAGCGGAATACCCACGCTGCCCAAGGTGGCCAGCAGCACCACAAAGGACACACCCGGAACGCCGGCGATGCCTTTGGAGGTGACCATCAGGGTCAGCACC
The DNA here is from genome assembly GCF_058788075.1 of Pseudomonas sp. FW305-20. Lineage (NCBI taxonomy): Bacteria > Pseudomonadati > Pseudomonadota > Gammaproteobacteria > Pseudomonadales > Pseudomonadaceae > Pseudomonas > Pseudomonas sp. FW305-20. The sequence continues at coordinate 22,494 of NZ_JBYTAJ010000024.1, forward strand.
AGCAGCAATTGCTGGCTGATCGACAGGTCGATGCCGTAGAGCTGGGCAATGAAGATGGCCGCAATGCTCTGGTACAGGGTCGAACCGTCGAGGTTGAACGAGTAGCCGGTCGGTACCACGAAGCTGCAAATGGCTTTCGGCGCGCCGTAGGCTTCCATTTTCTCGATCACGCGCGGCAGCACGGTTTCGGAACTGGCGGTGGAGTAGGCCAGCACCAGCTCATCCTTGAAGATGCGCATCAGCTTGAGCACCGAGAAGCCGAACAGGCGAGCGATCAGGCCCAGCACCACGAAGGCGAAGAAGGCGATGGCGACGTAAACCAGGATCACCAGTTTGGCCAGCGGAATCAAAGAGGCGAAGCCGAAGTTGGCCACGGTCACCGCGATCAGTGCGAACACGCCGATCGGGGCGTAGTTCATGATCATGTGAGTGACTTTGAACATGCTTTCCGACACGCCCTGGAACATCTTCACCAGCGGCTCGCGCAGGTCCGATTGCAGGCTCGACAGACCGAGGCCGAACAATACGGAGAAGAAGATGATCGGCAGCATTTCGCCGCGGGCCATGGCCGCGAAGATGTTCGACGGGATCAGGTTGAGGATGGTCTGGATGAACGCATGTTCATGCTGAACCTCGGCGGCAGTGGCCTGGTACTTGGAAATATCCACGGTACCCAGGGTGCTCATGTCGATGCCGGTGCCCGGATGGAACACGTTGGCCAGCACCAGACCGACAACGATGGCAATGGTGGTGACGATCTCGAAGTAAATGATGGTCTTCAGACCGATTCGCCCGAGCTTTTTCGCGTCGCCGACGCCTGCAATACCGACGATCAGTGAAGAGATCACGATCGGGATCACAATCATCTTGATCAGACGGATAAAGATATCGCCTGCTGGTTGCAGGACGTTGCTGATCCACCAGGCTTTTTCGGCACTGAAATGGTTGAGCAGCGCACCGATTGCAATCCCCAATACCAGACCGATGAGGATCTGCCAGGCGAGGCTAAGCTTTGCCTTCTTCATATCTTTACCCTTACTTGCGTTTGACTCAGGCAGATGCAAGAACTGGAACGCTTGTGGCGAAAAAGTCTTGTGCATCTACCCCCGTATAAGGTGCCCCGGAGCGCTTGTTATCGGCTCTCTGGCAGGCGAAAAAAGGCGCAACTATTCAGATGCAAGGAAGCGACGTCTAATGCCGTAAACGCCTACCCTATGCCGAATCGGCATGAGCTTTTTCAACTGAAACTCGCGTCCCAACCGGTTCGAATACGACATTTCGGCAGGCATAAGTGCCGTGAACCGGCCATCGCAGAGGAGGTTGGTTGTTTTTTGATCAAGGGAATGAGGACTGAAACTTGGGAAAAAGCCTACGTTCTAGGGCGAAAACTCTCGGCCTTTGAGTGGCAGTTTTCTCGATATACGGTCACCAAGGAAACACGGCGAAATGGTTTTGCGAGGAATTAGCGAAGAGGACGCGGAGGAGGCGAGCAGAACGCTCTAGGACAATACTTTGCGCCGAGGAAGCTCTTCGCAAGTCCGTCGATCCACGGGGGACCGACGAACTTGCGTCGCAGCTTCTGCCTGATCCGGCCCTTTTGCGCAGGCACTCCCTGTACCCGTAGGTCACTCCGCCCCTGCAACAGGCAGAACGTCCCGGCCCCCTGATCATGCGCCTACCCTCCTCGGGTAGCGCAGTGGAAGAAGCCATGCTGCTTCTTTCATGTTACGAATTCAGTACCAGTTCGGATCTTTCTTCAGTTGTTCCATCAACAAGTCCTGCATGCCCTGGTCTGGCTTTCCAAGAAAGCGGTAGTCGGCATGCCGCGTGGGCGACTTGTCGGCCGGCAGTCCCGCAGGCACTTCGACCAGCATGGCGTAGGCTTCCTTCTTGTCGAAGCTGACGGCGACGATCAAGCGCTTGTTGAGGCACGTCGACTGCAATTCGCACAACGGCCCAACCAGATACTTTTCACCATCTTCTTCAACGGCATTCATTTGCTCGGCGTCGCCGGACAGGTTCATGACCCATTCCGGCAAGCGTTCTTCCTTCTTCACCACGCCTTGCCAGGTTTCGCGGTACTGCGGGTCTGCCGTCAGCAACTCATTGACCCGCGCCTGGCCGTCATTGGCCGCTGTTGCCATGGCACTACCGCCCAGAAGCAGGGCGGCTGCCAGTGTCTTTAACAAAACGCTCATATTCACCCTCGACCGCGACGGCCAAAGAAGAAGGAAGCAATGAACATCACCAGGAACACGACAAAGAGAATCTTGGCGATACCCGTGGCGGTGCCCGCGATACCACCGAAGCCCAGTACTGCAGCGATGATGGCAATGATCAAGAATGTGATTGCCCAGCTCAACATGGTGATTCTCCTTACACTTCTATTAGAGGTGTTGCTTGTGGTGCGTTTCCCGGCGCATCGAGCGCGCCAAGTTCATGTATTTAGAACACCCAACGTTCCTGGTGAGGCATCTCATCCGCAGGCTGAGCCTGGTCGACGTCCATCATTCGCATTGGGGGGCTGTCAGCCTGGTTGCTGCTGGCCGCACTGAAATGGGTTTGGGTCGGTTGTTGAAACGACAAGCGTGGCGCTTCTTGCTGTTGGTTCTGCTCCCAACGCTGAAACTGCTGGCCGGCGATCAAGGTGATCAGTAGCGCCAGAACAGCAAACAGACCTTGCTGGATATGCAGTGGCGAGATACGCAACTGGGCGGCACGTTGGCGACTCATCCTGAAGCTCCTCCCACTCTGTGGTGATTTTGTTAGGGGCTTGAAGGCCCCGGGTAATGAGAGTGTTGCAGGCGCCATGCCAGCTTTTTGAGATAAAAAAATCCAATTAAATCAATTAGTTATCAGTGGTGTGGAAAACGTGGCGGACGCATCCTGCACGATGGCCCTTTGGAAGTCGTGCGTAATGCACGATGGGCTGTGTAGGAACTTTCAACATTTTTGAATTGCGAGGGGGACATGGATGTCACAAGGGGACACCGGCAATCGCCTGCGAACCGGCTATCTGATAAAAAAACAACAAAATCAGGCGATTAGCCGTAGGGTGAGGGGAAAGCTACGCTGCTGTGGCTGAAATCGACCAGAATCAACCATGCAACTTGCCCGATTATTCCGGGACTAACCAAGATTATTCATTAAGGAGCGTAGGAAAATGGAGTCAGCCACTGAGCATCAAGGCCGCATTCTGCTGGTGGACGATGAGTCCGCCATCCTGCGTACGTTTCGTTATTGCCTCGAAGATGAAGGCTACAGCGTCGCTACCGCCAACAGCGCCGCTCAGGCTGATGCACTGCTTCAGCGTCAAGTGTTCGACCTGTGTTTCCTCGATCTGCGCCTGGGGGAAGACAACGGCCTTGATGTGCTGGCTCAAATGCGCATTCAGGCGCCCTGGATGAGAGTAGTGATCGTCACCGCTCACTCGGCCGTGGACACGGCGGTCGATGCCATTCAGGCCGGGGCCGCTGACTATCTGGTCAAGCCTTGCAGCCCCGACCAATTACGCCTGGCCACCGCCAAGCAACTGGAAGTGCGGCAACTGTCGGCACGCCTGGAAGCTCTTGAAGGCGAAGTGCGCAAACCCAAGGATGGCCTGGACTCTCACAGCCCGGCGATGAAAGTCGTGCTCGAAACCGCCCGCCAGGTGGCCAACACCGATGCCAACATTTTGATTCTCGGCGAGTCTGGCACCGGTAAAGGCGAGCTGTCCCAGGCCATTCACGGCTGGAGCAAGCGCTCGAAGAAATCCTGCATCACGATCAACTGCCCGTCCCTGACCGCCGAACTCATGGAAAGCGAGCTCTTCGGCCACAGTCGTGGCGCGTTCACCGGGGCCAGCGAAAGTACTCTGGGGCGGGTCAACCAGGCCGACGGGGGAACGCTGTTTCTTGACGAGATCGGCGATTTTCCATTGGTTTTGCAACCAAAACTGTTGCGTTTTATCCAGGATAAAGAATACGAACGGGTGGGCGACCCCATCACCCGCCGCGCCGATGTGCGCATCCTCGCGGCCACTAACCAGAACCTCGAAGACATGGTCCGCGACGGCCGTTTCCGTGAAGATTTGCTCTACCGCCTGAACGTCATCACCTTGCACCTGCCGCCACTGCGCGAGCGCAGGGAGGATATCCTGAATCTGGCCGATCGCTTTCTGGCCCGTTTCGTCAAGGAATACGCACGCCCGGCTCGGGGTTTCAGCGATGACGCCCGTGAAGCGCTGCTCGGTTACCGCTGGCCGGGGAATATTCGCGAACTGCGCAACGTTGTGGAGCGGGCAAGCATCATTTGCCCACAGGAACGGGTCGAGATCACTCACTTGGGCATGGCTGAAACCCCGGTGAACAACGCGCCTCGCATCGGCGCTGCGCTGAGCCTGGATGAATTGGAAAAAGCCCACATCGGAGCGGTCCTCGCCACGGCAGATACGCTGGACCAGGCCGCCAAGACCCTGGGTATCGATGCCTCGACGCTGTACCGAAAACGCAAGCAGTACAACTTGTGAGCTGTCTCCGATGAGACTGGCAATGAAATTGCGCACGCGGCTGTTCTTGAGTATTTCCGCGCTGATCACCGTGGCACTGCTCGGGCTGTTGCTCGGGCTGGTCAGCGTGATGCAGATGGCGAGTTCCCAGGAAGCGCTGATTCGCAACAATTTCGCCACGCTCGACCTGGGACTGAAATTGCGCCAGACCTTGGGTGATCAGATGATGATCATGCTCAGTGAGAAGCCGGATCCCGTAGCGTTCGAGGCGTCCAAACAGCAGTATTTCCAGTTCCTTGACGACGGCATTGTCCAAGCCAAGGCTGGCGATGAGCATCAGCAAGGTTTCGAACGGGCTAGGACGGACTACCTGAGCTTTCTCCAGGCGTACGACCTGTCGCGTGACTCGACGCAGGTGTTGAGTGGCAACAAAGAGCTCACCGAAAAACTCAATGCGCTGCGCAATAGTCTGATCGCCGAGCAAAAGCGTGCGCTGGATAACATCAATGCCACCGAACGGCAGGCCCGGGAGAGGGCGCTGCTGGTTGCCGGCCTGCTCGGGCTGGTGGGGCTGGCAGTGTTGATCATCGGCTTCGTCACCGCCCACGCTATCGCTCAGCGTTTTGGTGCGCCGATCGAGGCGCTGGCCCAAGCGGCGGACAACATCGGCCAAGGCAATTTCGAAGTGACGCTGCCGATTTCCTCGGCCGTGGAAATGAACCTGCTGACCAAGCGTTTCGGGATCATGGCCGAGGCCCTGCGTGAGCACCAGGCCACCAATATCGATGAGCTGCTCGCAGGCCAGCAGCGGTTGCAGGCCGTACTCGACAGCATCGACGATGGCTTGCTGATGATCGACCGCGATGGCCGTCTGGAACACCTCAATCCGGTTGCGCAACGTCAATTGGGCTGGGAAAGCGATCGTCTCGGTCAAGGTCTGGGGGTGGCGCTTGAGCGCCCCGAACTCGATGATCAGCTGCAACTGGTACTGCGCGGGGGCACCCTGGAGCGCGCGCCTGAGGACCTGAGTATCGAGGTCGACGGGGAGTCGCGGTTGCTGACCTTTAGCCTGACGCCAGTCAGCCACACCCAAGGGCATATTCTGGGCGCCGTGATGGTGCTGCATGACGTCACCGAACAGCGGGCGTTTGAGCGGGTGCGCAGCGAGTTCGTGCTGCGCGCCTCCCATGAATTGCGAACGCCGGTCACTGGAATGCACATGGCGTTCGGCCTTTTCCGCGAGCGCGCACACTTTGCCAAGGACTCGCGTGAAGCTGATCTGCTGGACACCGTGAATGAGGAAATGCAGCGCTTGATGCAGTTGATCAATGACCTGCTGAACTTCTCCCGCTACCAGAACGGATTGCAGAAACTCACATTGGCACCGTGCTCCATCGAGGATTTGCTGGAGCAGGCCCGGACACGTTTTGCCGGCCAGGCACAAGAGCAGGGCCTCGAACTTCTAGTGGAAGTGCAAGGGCCATTACCGCGATTGCAGGCCGATCAGCCGCAGCTGGATCGGGTGCTCGACAACCTGATCGACAACGCGTTGCGCCATACCGCCACCGGCGGGCAAATACGTTTGCAGGCTCGACGCCATGGGGAGCGGGTGATTATCAGTGTCGAGGACAACGGCGAAGGCATTGCCTATGGCCAGCAGGGGCGGATTTTCGAACCCTTTGTCCAGGTGGGTCGCAAGAAGGGCGGTGCCGGGCTCGGTCTGGCACTGTGCAAGGAAATTGTGCAGTTGCACGGCGGCCGAATGGGTGTTTATTCGCGGCCAGGGCAGGGTACTCAGTTTTATATGGCGTTGTCGGTTTAAGCCACAATCGCTTCAGGCTTCATCATCGAGACGGCGGGCGGCCAATCGGCGGCCACGGGTAATCAGCTCGATGAATTGCACCGCACTTAATGCATGGGCGAACAGCCAGCCCTGACCGAACTTCACACCTTCGCTGCTCAGAAGCGCCGCCTGGGATTCAAGTTCGATGCCTTCAGCGATCACCTTGAGCTGCAGGGCCTGGGCCATATGAATGATGTGCGGGGCGACACCGCTACTTGCAGCGTCATGACCCAGTGCATCGATAAACGCCTTGTCGATTTTCAGGCAATCGACTGGCAGGGTTTGCAGATAGGCGAGGCTGCAATAGCCGGTGCCAAAGTCATCGATCAGCACTTGATGCCCGACATCCCGCAAGGCTTGCAGGTTTTCCCGGGCGACCACAACATCGATCAATCCCCGCTCGGTAACCTCAAAGGCAATTTGCTTGGCTGCGACGCGGTGCAAGGTCAGCAGGCGCGCCATTACCTGGCCGATACGCGGCACCATGACGTCGCAGGCCGCCAGGTTGACCGAGATGTACAGCTGCGGATTGGCCCGCAACAAGTGTCCCAGCTGTTCAAGCAGGCGTTGCAGGACGAAATCGGTCATCTGGCGGATCTGGCCGGTGTTCTCCGCCATTGGAATAAACAGGTCGGGGCTGGTCAGGGTGCCGTCCGGTCTTCGCCAGCGCAGCAAGGCTTCGGCCCCGACACAGTTGCGGCTGTCGAGGTCGAATATCGGCTGATACAGCACCTGCAATTCGCCTCGTCGTATGGCGCCACTCAGTTCGGCGTCCAGCGACTGTCGCTGGCGCACCAGCAGAAGCACCAGAAAACCCACGCATAAGGCGAGTAACAGGCTGGCCGGCAGCAACCACCACCAGACGGCGGGCACATGCATGCCGGTGCGCGGGCTGATCAGCACCAATTGGTATTCCGGGTTGTTGGTGGGCATGCGGTAGATCAAGCGGGAATGCGTTACTTGTAGTGCGTCGAGGCTTCTCGGGGGCCAGGGTTCTGTTGGTGGCCAGACCTGGGGGACACCCAGTACCGGAATCGCTCGCGTACCGTGGTCGAGCACCACCAGCAGGCTGCTTCCCGGTGGCAAGTCGACCATGTCGGTCAAATGCCCGCGAGACGTCGCGACGCGAAAATTACCGCGTCCGAGCATCAGCGCGGCGCGGTTTTCATCGGGTTCGGTGGTGGTGTTCAGCCAATAACTATAGGTCGGCCCTTTGATGTCGGGCGGTCTTATCATCGACAGCCCTTCCTGGCGGGGGCGGTTGGAACAGATCCGCGAGGCGTCCATATAAGCGGCTTCGTAAACGAAACGGTAGTTGAAGCTGACCTGTTGCAAGGTCGCGATCATTTCGTCATCGCAGCCGCGTAACGGCTGGGCTTCAAGGTCGTCGAGACTTTCCCGCAATTGCCCGAACAGCTGCTCCAGGCGAGCAAGGAAGCGCTCGCCCTGGGCATTCATCTCTGCGCTTTCGTTCTGCTCGACTTGATGCATGGCCACGAACAGGCTGCCGGTCATCAGGAGTATCGCGCTCAAGGCAGCAGCCAGCATCGCCAAAAACCAAGGGCGAAAGAACCAACTACGTAGTGTCTCTCGAGCAGCCGTCATAGGAATATCCGAAGTATTACCAATGAGTTATAGCTGCTGATTGAAAAAAAGCCCTGACCGTCGGGCGGGCGTCAGTATTTTGTCTGGTTCAAGACTTGTAGAAGCGCCGCGGTTTGCGCATCCGGTGTGCCATCGAAACGTGTCGGTCGGAAATGCATCTGGAAGGCCGCAATCACATGACGTGTCGCAACATCCAGTTCGCCGGTTTGCGGCGTGGGATAACCCGCGCGGGCCAGCTGTGCCTGAAACCAGCTGATGGTTGGCAGTTGTACTTCGAACTGTACTTGCTGACGCGTTACGGCCTGCTCATTCGGCCAGACTCCCAGGCCTTCGGCAGCCAGACGCTTCCAGGGGAACAGCGGCCCCGGATCAAGCTTGCGCAGCGGGGCGATGTCGCTATGGCCGATGATGCTGCGGGGATTGATGGCGTAACGCTTGCTGATGTCCTTGAGCAGGACGATCAGGGACTGGATCTGGTCTTCGCTGTAGGGATACCAAAGGCGCCCGGCAGGGGTGTCTTTAAAACCCGGGTTGACGATTTCGATGCCAATGGAGCTGGAGTTCAACCAGGTCCGGCCTTGCCATTCGCTTTCCCCGGCGTGCCAGGCTCGGACGTTTTCATCCATCAGCTTGTAAATGGTGGCGCCCTTGTCGTCGCCAATCAGATAGTGGCTGCTGACGTCGCCGTGAGTCAGCAGTTGCAGCGAACGCTCCAGTGACGCGGAGGTGTAGTGCACGACCACGAACTGAATTCGGCTGTCAAAGTTGGGTGAAGGGTGACTGGTGTTGAACCGGGGGCCGCTGGCACAGCCGGCCAACAGAATCAGAGACACGATAAACGCTAGATATTTCATGGCAGAAGGCAATACACGCAAGACAGTAATGCAACAGTGTAACGTACGGCCTTGCACGCAAACGGCCGCCGGGCAATTTTAAACAAAATGGAACAATTGATTCTCAGCCCAGTGCCACTTGGTTGCGACCGGCATGTTTTGCGCGATATAGGGCCTGATCGGCTCTTTTAAGCACCAGATCGCTATGTTCTCCGGGTTTGAAGGCCGTCAGGCCCATGGAAATGGTGATGGTTACCGGCTCACCCTTGAAGTGGAAAGGGCAGGCTTCGATCGAGGCGCGCAGCTTTTCCAGCAATTTCGCACCAGCGGTTGGCCCAGTGTCTGGCATCAACAGCACAAACTCCTCACCACCGAACCGGGCAATGAAATCCGTCCCGCGCAGGCGCTTGCGCAGCACGTTGGCGATGATTTTCAGTACTTTGTCGCCCGCCAGGTGACCGTAGTTATCGTTAATGCGTTTGAAATGGTCGAGGTCGAGCATGGCCAGCAACAGGCTGTTGCCGTGTTGCTGCCATAGGTTGATTTCGTGATCCAGCCGTTCGCTCCAGGCGGCCCGGTTAGGCAGGCCGGTCAGCGGGTCGATCAAGGCTTTCTGACGCTGCTCCTCAAGGTGCTCGCGGTAGCCCAGGGCTTCCTGCTCCATGTGCGCAACGCGTTCGGCCAGGCTGTGAAGGCGGGCGGCGACTTCTTGCTCGCGCTCGTCCCGCTGCTTCTGGTGCTGGTCCATGGTGCCGAGCAGGCCTTCCAGATGGTTTTCCAGGACGTGCTTGAGATCGTCCAGGTCGGCGGCTTCCTGCATGCTGCTCTGCAAGCCGTCCACTTGTTCACGGATCTGCGTGTCCATGTCGCGGGCGGCGGAGCGATTGTCGGCATGGCCTTCGCTGGCGGCTTGCAAGTTGCTTTGGAACGACTCGAGACGTTCGTTCAGCTGTTGCAAGTAGGCTTCGAATTCATGCTGGCCGCTGTCGGTGATTGCCAGCATCAAGGTCGCCAGATCATCGAGGATTGGCAGCAATTCGTACCAGTTCAACCCGTTTTGCAGACGATCGCGCATCGCTTCGGCTTGTGGACGATGACGCTCGGGCAGCGTCAGGTCGTCCAGCAGGCCCAGTAGCGTGTCTTCGATATGCTTGGCCACCGAGCTGTAGGACGGCTCGGGTGAGTCCGGCAGGGCGTAGAGAGCATCCGGCTCGGATTGTTCAGTGCCTGCGGCGGCCAACGCCTCGGCCATGGCCGGGGGCAGCGGCAGGCTGTCGAGATAGACCACCGGAGTCAATTCGTCGGGATTGATCGCCAATTGAGCCGGTATTTCTGGCTCGATGATCGATGGAGCGGGTGCTTCTGGATGTTCTATGTCTGGTTGCGGTTGCGCCTCTGGAGTCTGGGCGCGTGCTTGCTCAGGCTCCGGCTCCTGCGGGACAAGCGTTACCACTGCTGGAGAAGGCGCTGCTGCGAACGGCGTCTCGATTGTCGGTGGCTCGGATGCAGTAGCCGACGCGGCAACATGTGCGGCGGGCACTTGCGGTATATCGATCCCTGGTGCGAGATCGACCGTGACCTGTGGAGTTGCGGCATGAGGCGCGGCAACCGCTTTGGCTGGCTGCGGGGCGGGCGTCGAGAAGGTGCCGGAGGCAACCTGCAATGCCGCTTCATCCGCTTCACGGCTGCCAAACAGTCGTTGCAGCAAACCGGGGCGGCCGGGCTCTGCCGGGTTTTCAAGCTGATTCAGGGCTTTGCCTTGCAGGCCACTCAGTTCGCTGAGCAGCAACGGAATTTCGCGCGCCTGCCCGACTCTTGCATCCAGTTGCTTGGCGAAGTTTTTCAGCGGCCTGCTTACTTCGCGGGGCAGCGGTAATGTTTGCAGCTGCGAGACCAGCGCGGTCAATGCAGCGCTGGTCTGATTAACCCGGGTTTCCCGGCGTTGTTCGGAGTCGAGGACGGCTTTTTCCAGCCGCGGAAGCAGGGCGGCCAGGCCGGCGTCCATGTCGTCGGTGCGCACGACTTCACGCATTTCCTTCATGCATTGGTCAACGGCGCGGTCGGTGCCCTCGGCTGCCAGCGTGCTGCGTACCAGGCCACGACGCAGCAGGTCGAGCCGGGCGTCCCATCGACGTTCGAGCTTTTCCTGTTGTTCGATGCTTTTGAGGTATTTCTCTTTCCAGCGCTGTGCTTCGTCGCTCATTCATGGGATCCGCGAGGGGCAGGACTCAACGCGGGCAATGCATCGGCCGTGAGCGAACCCGGCAGACGAATCTCTACCGCGACCGGCAAGTGATCGGAAATGGGTTGTGCCAGCACCTCGACCTTTTCAAGCGTCAGGGTAGGGCTCAGCAGAATATGGTCCAGACAGCGCTGCGGGCGCCAGCTGGGGAAGGTCGCTTCCAGTTGCGGCGCGAGCAGGCCGAGGTCACGCAACGGGGAGTTTTGCAGCAAGTCACTGGCGTGGGTATTCATGTCGCCCATCAGCACCTGGTGTTTATAGCCGCCGATCAGCTCGCGGATATAAGCCAGTTGCATGCTGCGGGCGCGAGCGCCCAGCGCCAGGTGCATCATGACCACCACCAGCGCCTCAGGACCTTCGCCAAAGCGCACCAGAATCGCCCCGCGACCCTTGGGCCCCGGTAGCGGATGATCTTCAATGGCCCACGGGCGCAGGCGACTGAGCACACCATTGCTGTGCTGGCCGAGGCGTCCGAGATTGCGATTGAGTTGTTGATACCAGTAGGGGAATGCGCCGAGCTGGGCCAGGTGTTCAACCTGGTTGACGTAGCCTGATCGCAGGCTGCCGCCATCGGCTTCCTGCAAGGCGACCAGATCGAAGTCGCCCAGCAGATTGCCGATCTTTTGCAGATTGTCGGCACGCCCGGTGTGCGGCAGCAGGTGCTGCCAGCCCCGGGTCAGGTAGTGGTGATAGCGCTCGGTACTGATACCGACCTGGATATTGAAACTGAGCAAGCGCAGACGACTGTCTGCGGGCAGGCCCGTCGATTCCAGATGATGTTCGTTGACCCGCGGATCATGCAGGCCAACGACGCGTTCACTGCCCCAGCGGCGCATGGTGGTCGCCGCGCTTAGTTGGCAGCAGCCTTGTTAGCCGCTCGCTCTTTGTCGACCAGTTTGTCGGCCAACTGCAGAGCTTGTTCGGCACCGCCGGCAGAGCCAACGTCGAAGCGATACTTGCCGTTGACGATCATGGTTGGAACACCCGAGATTTCATACTTCTTGGCCAGTTCGCGAGCCTTGGTCATCTGACCCTTGATGGCGAAGGAGTCGAAGGTAGCGAGGAACTTGTCCTTGTCTACGCCTTGGGTCGCCAGGAAGTCAGCCATTTCGTCCTTGTCGGTCAGTTTCTTGTGTTCCTTCTGGATGGCGTTGAACACCGCAGCGTGCACGCTATGCTCGACACCCATGCTTTGCAGGGTCAGAAACATTTGCCCGTGGGCGTCCCAAGGGCCGCCGAACAGGGCCGGAATACGCACGAAATTGACATCGGAAGGGAGTTTTTCAACCCAAGGATTGATCACCGGTTCGAATGAATAGCAGTGCGGGCAGCCGTACCAGAACAACTCCACCACTTCGATCTTGCCAGGTACAGCCACCGGAACCGCGTTAGTCAGTTCGACGTATGGGGCGGCGGGTGCTTCAGCAGCCTGGGCGGTCATGCCGAACAGGCTGGCAGCGACGAGTGCGGCGCTGATGATCAGATTACGCATGCTTTACTCCTGGACAATTTTGGTCGCCTCGCGCGACCTGTTTTCAGACAGGTACTGGCGGGCTTGAGTTCTGTAGTGTAACGGCAGCGGCCACAAAAAAGGGCGGCCAAAGCCACCCTTTTTATGCTTGCATCGACGGATTAATCGAGCGTTAACGTTGCGGGAGGTGTACACCCCCGCGCAACGCCCGATTCGTCGGTCTTAGTGCAGGCCTTGAATGTAGCTGGACACCGCTGCGATATCTTCGTCGCTCAGCTTTTTGGAAATGCTCTGCATTGGCTTGGTATCGCCATCGTTGGTGCGGCCGGCCTCTTCCTTGCGGAAATCGGTCAGTTGCTTGGCGATGTATTGAGCGTGCTGGCCGCCCAGGTGGGGGAAGCCGGCAGCTGCGTTGCCTTTACCATCCGGCGAGTGGCAACCGGTGCAGGCTGGCAGGCCCTTGGCCAGATCGCCGCCGCGGAACAGTGCTTCACCGCGAGCAACGACTTTCGGATCGGCGGCGCCAACGCTGCCTTTCTGGCTGGCGAAGTAGGCGGAGATATCGGCCAGGTCCTGATCGCTCAGGTTGGTCAGCAGGCCGGTCATTTCCAGTACCGTGCGTTTGCCGGACTTGATGTCGTGTAGCTGCTTGTTCAGATAACGCTCGCCCTGGCCTGCCAGTTTCGGAAAGTTAGGCGCCATACTGTTGCCATCCGGGCCATGACAGGCGCCACATACTGCGGCTTTCGCCTGACCAGCAGTCGCATCACCTGCAGCATGGGCAATGCCGGAGATCCCCACGGTCAACAGCAGACTCACGATCAATTTGTTCATCAGCTAATCCAACTACGGCTAAGGGTTAAAGAGTTATGGACCGGGATCACTCGCTCATCCACTGGATGATTGCTTGGTAATCCTCGGCACTGCAGTCCATGCACAAACCACGCGGCGGCATCGCCTTGAAACCCTGGGTCACGTGTTGCACCAGCGTCTCCATACCTTTCGCCAACCTCGGCGTCCAAGCTTCCTGATCGCCCTTTTTGGGGGCCATGGGTAGTTGGCCGGAATGACAGGCACCACAAACACGGTTGTACACAGCTTCCGGATCCTGTGTAGCCTGAGCGCTGTAAAGCGGCATCAAGATACCGGCAGCTAGCAGCCATTTCGTCATAAAACGACCTTTTCAGGGTTGAGAGCGTTCTGCGTTCTAATGCGCAATCAAGGTCAATCGCTCTCGTGAACTTCATCCTACGCTGGGACAAAGCGCACACAAAATCTGCGGCATTATATACTGGCGTCACTGAAACGGAAACGACACTGCTCGCCGCGTCCATTCCCGGCGCCGCCCACATCGGAAATCCCATGCAACTCAAGAACCCCATCCTCGGCCTGTGCCAACAGTCCACCTTCATGCTCAGCGCTGCCAAAGTCGATCAATGCCCCGACGACGAAGGCTTTGAAGTGGCCTTCGCCGGGCGTTCCAACGCCGGCAAGTCCAGTGCGCTGAACACCCTGACGCACGCCAGCCTTGCGCGGACCTCGAAAACTCCAGGTCGCACACAGCTCTTGAACTTCTTCAAGCTAGACGATGATCGTCGTCTGGTCGACTTGCCGGGGTACGGTTACGCGAAAGTGCCTATCCCGTTGAAGCTGCACTGGCAGCGTCACCTGGAAGCCTATCTGGGTGGTCGTGAGAGTTTGAAAGGGCTGATTTTGATGATGGACATCCGTCATCCAATGACCGACTTCGACCTGCTGATGCTCGACTGGGCTGTCGCCAGCGGCATGCCGATGCACATTTTGCTGACCAAAGCCGACAAGCTGACTTACGGCGCGGCAAAAAATGTCCTGCTCAAGGTTCAGGCAGACATCCGCAAGGGTTGGGGAGATGCGATCAGCATCCAGCTGTTCTCGGCGCCAAAACGCCTGGGTCTGGAAGACGCCTACACTGTACTGGCAGGTTGGATGGAGCTGGCGGACAAGGGCTCCGAGCTCGCGGAGTAAGCTCGTTTATAAAAACCGCGGGCAAAAAAAACCCCGGACTTCTTATGGGGAGGGGGAAGTTCCGGGGTTCAAGTTCCGGACCGCTAGGGCGGGGTCCAGATATCTGCCAACACTTAACACAACATTAGGAGCATCGAAGGGCTTCACCACCCATTCAGTAACTCTGAGTGGCGATTCCGACGATTAGTTCAGAATTTTTTAAAAAGCCTTTGGAATAGGCCTTCGAATTTTCCGAACTAAGCGCCCTTCGGTCTTTCTGCCGCGGCACTATGCCGCAGCGGAAAACACTTTTTTCAGACGGTTCAGTGAGCCTCATCCCAGTTATTTCCTACGCCAACCTCTACCAGCAACGGCACATCAAGCTTCGCTGCGTCGCTCATGTGCACGCGAATTTCATCGCGGACCTGATCGACCAAATCCTCACGCACTTCCAGAACTAATTCATCGTGCACCTGCAGGATGACTTTGGCGTCGAGGCCTGACGCTGTCAGCCAGCTGTCCACGGCAATCATGGCTTTCTTTATGATGTCCGCCGCAGTGCCTTGCATCGGGGCGTTGATCGCCGTGCGTTCGGCACCTTTTCGCAGTGCCGGGTTTTTCGCGTTGATTTCCGGCAGGTACAGGCGACGACCGAAGATGGTTTCGACGAAACCTTGTTCGGCGGCCTGGGCGCGGGTGCGCTCCATGTATTCCAGCACGCCTGGGTAACGGGCGAAGTAACGGTCGATGTAGGCCTGGGATTGCTTGCGATCAACACCAATCTGTTTGGCCAGGCCAAACGCGCTCATTCCGTAGATCAAACCGAAGTTGATCGCCTTGGCGCTGCGCCGTTGGTCGGTGGTGACGTCTGCCAGTTCAACCCCGAAGACTTCCGCGGCGGTGGCTTTGTGCACGTCCAGATTGTTGCGGAACGCGTGCAGCAAACCTTCATCCTTGGCTAGGTGAGCCATGATTCGCAATTCGATTTGCGAATAGTCTGCTGCCAGCAGCTTGTAGCCTTTGGGGGCGACGAACGCCTGACGAATCCGCCGCCCTTCAGCGGTGCGGATCGGAATGTTCTGCAGGTTCGGGTCACTGGACGACAAGCGCCCGGTTGCCGCGACGGCCTGATGGTAAGAGGTATGAATTCGCCCGGTGCGCGGGTTGATCTGCTCTGGTAGACGATCGGTGTAGGTGCTTTTCAGCTTGCTCATCGAGCGGTACTGCATCAGCACTTTGGGCAGCGGGAAATCCTGTTCGGCCAGTTCCGCCAGCACGGCTTCGGCGGTAGACGCCTGGCCCTTGGCGGTTTTGCTGAGGATTGGCAGGCCGAGCTTTTCGTACAGGATCACGCCCAATTGCTTCGGTGAGCCGAGGTTGAATTCTTCCCCGGCAATGGCGAACGCCTCACGCTCGAGGGCGACCATTTTCTCGCCCAGCTCAACGCTCTGAATGCCCAGCAGGTTGGCATCGACCAGCGCGCCTTGGCGTTCGATCCGCGCCAGCACCGGCACTAACGGCATTTCGATTTCGCTCAGGACCTTGCTCAGGCTCGGGATGGCGTTGAGTTTTTCCAGCAGGGTTTGATGCAGGCGCAGCGTTACGTCGGCGTCTTCGGCGGCGTAAGGTCCGGCCAGTTCCAGGGAGATTTGGTCAAATGTCAGCTGTTTGGCGCCTTTGCCGGCGATGTCCTGAAAACCGGTGGTGGTGTGATTCAGGTACTTGAGCGCCAGGCTGTCCATGTCGTGGCGGGTCGCGGTGGAGTCCAGCACGTAGGATTCGAGCATCGTGTCGAAAGCGACGCCTTGCACGGTGATGCCACAACTCTGATCGCCACCGATGGCACAGTTGGCCAGGATGTTCATGTCGAACTTGGCGTGCTGTCCGACCTTGAGTTTGCTCGGGTCTTCCAGGATTGGCTTCAGCGCGCGCAGCACGGTGTCGCGATCGAGCTGATCCGGCACACCCATGTAGGAATGAGTCAGCGGGATGTAGGCCGCTTCGTTGGCTTGTACAGCGAAAGACAGGCCCACCAGTTGCGCCTGCTGCGCATCGATGCCGGTGGTTTCGGTGTCGAAGGCAATCAGCTTGGCGTCGTTGAGCTTCTTCAGCCACAGGTCGAAATCAGCCTGGGTGAGGATCGTTGTGTAGTTGAGTTCGGTGCCGACAGCCGCTTCTTCAGCCACCGGCGCGACGACTTCCTGGCCGGAACGCTTGGCGTCGCGCTGGTTCTCTTCGAACCAGCTCTTGAACTCCAGCAAGGTGTAGAGCTCGGCGAGCTTGTCGTGATCCGGCTTGCCCATTCGCAGGTCGTCGAGGCCGATATCCAGCGGCACGTCGATCTTGATGGTTGCCAACTGATAGGAGAGAAAGGCCATCTCCTTGTGTTCTTCGAGCTTGGCGGGCAGGGTTTTAGCCCCGCGAATCGGCAAGGTCGGGACGATGTCGAGCTGCGCATAGAGCTCGGTCAGGCCGCCGTTCACACCGATCAACAGGCCGGAAGCAGTCTTCGGGCCAATGCCCGGAACGCCCGGAATGTTGTCGGAAGAATCGCCCATGAGTGCCAGGTAATCGATGATCTGCTCGGGAGCGACGCCGAATTTCTCCTTCACGCCTTCCACGTCCAGCGCGCTACCGGTCATGGTATTGACCAAGGTAATGTGGCCGTCGACCAGCTGTGCCATGTCCTTATCGCCAGTGGAGATCACCACCGGGCGGTCGGCCGCCGCACTGCTGCGGGCCAGGGTGCCGATCACGTCATCGGCTTCGACGCCTTCGACGCACAACAATGGAAAGCCCAAGGCGATCACGCTCTGGTGCAGCGGCTCGATCTGAACCCGCATGTCGTCGGGCATGCTCGGGCGGTTGGCCTTGTATTCGGCGAACATCTCGTCGCGGAATGTCCCGCCCTTGGCGTCGAACACCACAGCGAACGGACTGTCCGGATACTGCTTGCGCAGACTCTTGAGCATGTTCAATACGCCCTTGACCGCACCGGTCGGCAGACCTTTGGACGTGGTCAGTGGTGGGAGGGCATGAAAGGCGCGGTACAGGTAAGAAGAACCGTCCACCAGGACGAGGGGGGCTTGGCTCATGAGCAGGATCAACCTTTTCGGCGGGTCCGGCGCTAGAATAGCGGGACCGTTGACGACAAAGGGACAAGGTTATCATGCGCACACTAAATCGCCTGTTGCTGGCTGGCTTGTTTGTAACCGTTCCGTTGGCCGTCATGGCGGCGGACGATGCACCGACACCAGAGCCGGAAGTCACTATCCGCACGGAAGGGGATAAAACCATCCAGGAGTACCGTCAAAACGGTTTCCTGTATGCAATCAAGGTCACACCGAAGGGCGCACCGCCGTATTTCCTGGTGCGCGCGGACGGGACCGATGCAAATTTCATCCGCTCGGATCAGCCGGATATGCTGATTCCGTCGTGGAAGATCTTTGAGTGGAAGTAGTTTCTTAATTTCAATCGGCGCTGGCTCAAGCAGCGGCGCCCGTACTGGCAGTTCAAACATGTCTGTGTTCACCCCGCTGGCTCGGCCCGAGCTGGAAACCTTTCTCGCCCCTTACGGGCTCGGCCGCCTGCTTGATTTCCAGGGGATTGCCGCCGGTAGCGAAAACACCAATTTCTTCATCAGCCTGGAGCAGGGCGAATTTGTCCTGACCCTGGTTGAGCGCGGTCCGGTTCAGGAGATGCCGTTCTTCATTGAACTGCTCGATGTGCTGCATGACGCCGACCTGCCCGTGCCTTATGCCTTGCGCACCACCGATGGCGTCGCCTTGCGCGAACTGGCCGGCAAACCTGCGCTGTTGCAGCCACGTCTGGCCGGCAAGCACATCAAGGAAGCCAATGCGCAGCATTGCGCTCAAGTGGGCGAGTTGCTCGGCCATCTGCATCTGGCGACCCAGGCCAACATGATCAAGCGCAAGACCGATCGCGGCCTGGACTGGATGCTGGAAGAGGGCACGCAGTTGCTGTCGCACCTCAATGCCGAGCAAAGCGATCTGCTGCAACGGGCGCTGGACGAGATCACACAGCAAAAGACGAAAATTCTGGCGCTGCCACGAGCCAATATCCACGCCGACCTGTTCCGCGATAACGCGATGTTCGAAGGCACGCACCTGACCGGGTTGATCGACTTCTACAACGCGTGTTCGGGGCCAATGCTCTACGACGTGGCGATCGCCTTGAACGACTGGTGTTCGGACGAGAGCGGGTTGATCGACGGGCCGCGGGCGAGGGCGTTGCTTGGCGCTTATGCAGCGCTGCGACCGTTCACGGCGGCCGAGGCGGAATTGTGGCCGACCATGCTCCGAGTGGCGTGTGTGCGGTTCTGGTTGTCGCGGTTGATCGCCGCCGAGTCGTTTGCCGGGCAGGACGTGTTGATTCACGATCCGATGGAATTTCAGCAGCGTCTGGCGCAGCGGCAGAAGGTCAGCACGCCGCTGCCGTTCGCGCTTTAAATTGTGGTGAGGGGGCTTGCCCTCGTCGGGTTGCGAAGCAGCCCCGCTTAATGAATTTGCAGGGGAGCGCTTCGCGCTCCAACGGGGGCAAGCCCCCTCGCCACAGGTCTACGGGACGCTTACAACGACTCCAGACACCCCGCCAAATCATTCCCCAATTTCTCCAGCACCTGCTCATACCCCTGGGCGGTCGCTGGCGTGTAACCGCCCAGCGCGTCCAGTTCCGCCAGCTTCACCGGCAGACCCGCCACCAGGGTTTCCGCCAGGCGCGGGCGCAGAGGCGGTTCGCTGAACACGCAGGTTTTGCCGACTTCCTGTAATCGAGTGCGCATCGCCGCGACGTGCTGGGCACCGGGCTGGACCTCGGCGGCGACGCTGAATACGCCGGCATGCTTGAGGCCGTAGGCGTCTTCAAAGTAGTCGAAGGCCTCGTGGAATACGAAGTACGGTTTGCCCGCGATGCCGGCCAGGCGCGCCTTCAAGCGAAGATCCATGGCGTCCAGGCGCTCATCGAACGCCTTGAGGTTGCTCTGATAACGCGCGGCATTGGCCGGATCGGCTGCACTCAAATCAGCGGCCATTTTTGTGGCAATGACACGGGCGTTGACCGGCGAAAGCCACAAGTGCGCGTCCAGGCTGCCGGGACGGTGATCGTGATCATGCTCGTCGGCTTCATCGGCGTGTGAGTGGCTTTCTTCGGCGAAATGTCGCAGTTTCAGGCCCGACAGATCCTGCACGGCGACGCTGGGCAACGTACGACCATTCAGCACGCGGGGCAGGAAACCTTCCATGCTCGGACCGATCCAGTAGACCAGATCCACCGATTGCACCTTCCGTACGTCGGATGGGCGCAAGGCATAGTTATGAGGCGAGGCACCGGGCGGCAGCAAGACTTCCGGAATCGCCACGCCGTCCTGCACCGCCGCGGCGATCAGCTGTAGAGGCTTGATACTGGTGAGAACTTTGACTTCGGCATGAGCTGAACCGATCAGCAGAAAACTGGCGACAAATGCGACAAAGATAGAAAAAAGTCGGGACACGATGACCACTCGAAGAGGCGAGAACGGGTAACATAATAACGTCTCTCACAAAACTCGTCGCCGCTCATGCCTAAAACACCGATTGCCAGCCGTCCCCACGACCACTCTCATTGCGTCCATAGCGCATTGTCTGAGGCCGATGTCCTGTGCGCACGTCAAGGCCTGCGCCTGACCGCCTTGCGCCGACGGGTGCTGGAACTGGTCTGGCAAAGCCACAAACCGTTGGGTGCCTACGACATTCTCGCCGTACTCAGCGAGCAGGATGGCCGCCGTGCGGCGCCGCCCACTGTGTACCGTGCGCTGGACTTCCTGCTGGAAAACGGCCTGGTACACCGCATCTCCTCGCTGAACGCCTTTGTCGGCTGCAATCACCCGGGACACGCTCACCAAGGCCAGTTCCTGATTTGCCGCGAATGCCACGCCGCCATCGAGCTCGAACAGAAATCCATCAGCGACGCGATCATCAGTAGCGCCAAGGATGTCGGATTTGTCGTTGAAGGCCAGACTGTTGAAGTGGTCGGCCTCTGTTCGGGTTGCCAGGGGGTTTGATGAGCAACGCGCTGATCCGCCTCGAGCAGGTTGCCGTCACCTTTGCCGGGCAAAACGTGCTGGATAACATCGAGCTGAGCGTCGAGCCCGGGCAGATCGTCACCCTGATCGGCCCTAACGGCGCCGGCAAGACCACGCTGGTTCGCGCTGTACTTGGTCTGTTGAAACCGGACAGTGGCAGCGTGTGGCGCAAGCCGAAACTGCGAGTTGGTTACATGCCGCAAAAACTTCACGTCGATCCGACGCTGCCGCTGTCGGTGCTGCGCTTCTTGCGTCTGGTGCCGGGCGTGGACCGCGCAATGGCCTTGGCGGCACTCAAGGAAGTCGGCGCCGAACAGGTGATCGACAGCCCGGTGCAAAGTGTTTCCGGCGGCGAAATGCAGCGGGTGCTGCTGGCCCGGGCACTGCTGCGCGAGCCGGAACTGCTGGTGCTCGACGAACCTGTGCAAGGCGTCGATGTGGCCGGACAGGCCGAGCTCTACAGCCTGATCACGCGATTGCGCGACCGTCACGGCTGCGGCGTGTTGATGGTGTCTCACGATCTGCACCTGGTAATGAGTACCACCGACCAGGTGGTCTGCCTCAACCATCACGTCTGCTGCTCCGGTCATCCCGAGCAAGTCAGCAGTGATCCGGCTTTCGTCGAGCTGTTCGGAAAGAACGCACAAAGCCTGGCGATTTATCACCACCATCACGACCACGCCCATGACTTGCATGGCTCGGTGGTCAGCGCCGTCCCATCGGCCTCTACCCACGTTCACGGAGATAGCTGCAAGCATGGCTGATTTTCTGCTCTACGCCCTGCTTGCAGGCCTGGCCCTGGCGTTGGTCGCGGGCCCTCTGGGTTCGTTCGTGGTCTGGCGGCGCATGGCCTATTTCGGCGACACCCTTTCCCATGCCGCACTGCTCGGCGTGGCGCTGGGTTTTCTGCTGGATGTCAGCCCGACCGTGGCGGTCACCGTAGGCTGTTTGCTGCTGGCGGTGTTGCTGGTGACCTTGCAACAGCGCCAACCGCTGGCGTCTGACACGCTTTTGGGAATTCTCGCACCGAGCACGCTCTCTTTGGGCCTGGTCGTACTAAGCTTCATGCACGAAGTGCGGATCGACCTGATGGCTTATCTGTTCGGCGACTTGCTGGCGATCAGCCCGACCGATCTGGCCTGGATACTCGGCGGCAGCACGGCCGTTCTGGCGTTGCTGGTGATGTTGTGGCGGCCATTGCTGGCCATCACGGTGCATGAAGAGCTGGCCAGGGTTGAAGGCCTGCCGGTGGCGGCGTTGCGTTTGACCCTGATGTTGCTGATCGCCGTGGTGATCGCGGTGGCGATGAAAATCGTCGGGGTGTTGTTGATTACGTCATTGCTGATCATCCCGGCGGCTGCGGCACAACGTCACGCCCGGTCACCGGAGCAGATGGCGCTGGGCGCGAGCCTGCTGGGTATGCTCGCGGTCTGTGGCGGGCTGGCGTTGTCATGGTTCAAGGACACCCCGGCGGGCCCATCGATTGTTGTGACGGCCGCCGCACTGTTTCTGCTGAGTTTTGTCCTGCCCCGTCGAGGGGTGTAGACTTGCTCGTTTTTTGCGCAAATAGAGAGTCGCAGGAATGAAGCTGTTCCCCTCCCGTTATCTGCTCCTTGTCGCATTTTCATTGCTACTGGGCGCTTGTCAAAGCACGCCACCGGCGGCCCCCGAGGCTAGCGGTGCACGGGCCACGGCCATCGCACAGCTGCAACAAAGCCTGGCCAGCAGCGAACTGGCGACTGCCGAAGATCAATTGGCGGCCTTGCAGGCCGAGTCGCCCAATGATCCATCCCTTGAGCAATACCAGCGGCAACTGGCCGAAGCCTATCTGCACCGCAGTCGGATCGTGCTGCAAAAAGGTGATGTGAATGCCGCTGCCACGGCGTTAAGCCGTGCTCGGGCGTTGATGCCCAAGGCTCCGGCGCTGACCGGTGGGGTCAACAATGCCATTGTTGATGCCCGCAAAGCTGAACTCGATAGAGCCGAAGCTGCGCTCATGGCTGCCGAAGCCAAGCCACAGGCCAAGGTTATTGATCCGACGGCTGAAAGCACCACGGTAGCGTTGAACCTGACGGATATGACCAAGCTTCGTCGCCAACTGGATGCGATCGCCGCCGATGTGGTGAATTACCAGTGCGATGTGAGCATTCAGGCGCCACGCACCCAGGACTTCCCTTGGTTGACCACGTTGCTGACCAAACGCGTGAAGAAGCTCGATTCGGATTTTGATCTGAATCTGGAGAAGCAGATTTTGCGCAATGTGCCGGCGCAGATGGTTTTGAGTCCGCGTAAACCCTAAAAGCATCGCGGGTAAGCCCGCTCCCACAATGGATCGGCGGTGATCACAAGTCTGTGATCAACCACATACCCTGTGGGAGCGGGCTTGCCCGCGATGGCGTCCTGACTACCGATACAAAACCTTAAGCCGGAATCGCCTTGGCTTTCGGCTCCCTGTCCCACACCCGATGCTGCCCGATCGCGGCAAAAAACGGTTTGATCAACTTCGCATCCGTGCCCACGATCAACCCCGCATCAGCCTCGAGCTTCAACACATCCAGCAACTGTTTGGCCTCGCCCTGCAGCGCAATCGCTTTCAAGTGCTTGTACGCCTCCAGCACGTAATGCAGCGCCACGCCGTCAGTGCTCAACGCCTTGATCGACGCCGCGCCACCGGGCACAAACACCGCATCAAACGCCACCGACGGCAAGCCTTCCATCGACGCATCGACCGGCAATGCCTTGCCATCGGCGGTGGTCACAGGCGCAGACGTCGGGCCGAGCAGTTTGGCGTGGGCACCTTCGACCGTCAGCGCTTTCTTCATGGCATCAATCGCCGCACCATCGACGCCATTGGCTGCCAGGATGGCCACTTTGCGGGTTTTTATGTCCGCCGGCAGCAAGTTGGCCTGACTCAGGGCCGGCGAGCGCTCCGGTGAGGTTTTGCGTACTTCGACGGTCCCGGCTTTGGGCGCTGGCAACCCCAGGTTCTGCGCCACGCGTTTGGCCAGATCCAGATCGATGTTGGCCAGAATCTCATTCACCTGACGCGCGCGGATGAACTCCCGCTCGACCTTGCCCAACTCGAAGCTGTAAGCCGAGATGATGTGCTCTTGCTCGTGCTTGCTCATGCTGTGGAAAAACAGCCGCGCCTGGGAGAAGTGGTCGCTGAACGATTCGCTGCGCTGACGGATCTTGTTGGCGTCAATGCGCTCTGGATAACTTTCGAAACCGCCATCTTGTGCTGCCGGCGGCGTTTCTTTCGGCCAGCCGCTATCAATGGAGTTCGGCTCGTAAGACGCGCGGCCCTTGTCGATGGTGGAGCGATGCAACGCGTCCCGTTGACCATTGTGGAACGGTGCCACCGGACGGTTGATCGGGATCTCGTGAAAGTTCGGTCCACCGAGTCGGCTGATTTGCGTATCGGTGTAGGAAAATAGCCGACCTTGCAGCAATGGATCGTTGGAAAAGTCGATTCCCGGCACGATATGTCCAGGGCAGAAGGCGACCTGTTCGGTTTCGGCAAAGAAGTTGTCGGGGTTACGGTTGAGGGTCATTTTGCCCAGTGGGGTGATCGGCACCAGTTCTTCCGGGATCAGCTTGGTCGGGTCGAGGATGTCGAAGTCGAATGTATGTTCGTTCTCCTCCTCGATGATCTGTACGCCCAGTTCCCATTGCGGGTAGTCGCCCATCTCGATCGACTCCCAGAGATCGCGGCGGTGGTAATCGGTGTCTTTACCGGCGAGTTTCTGCGCTTCATCCCACACCAGCGAACAGGTCCCGGCAGTGGGGCGCCAGTGGAATTTGACGAAGCGCGATTTACCTTCGGCATTGATGAGGCGGAAGGTGTGCACGCCGAACCCTTGCATGCTGCGCAGGCTTTTCGGGATCGCCCGGTCGGACATGGTCCAGATCACCATGTGCGCCGACTCCGGCACCAGAGAGACAAAATCCCAAAAGGTATCGTGAGCCGAGCCACCGGTAGGGATCTCATTGTGCGGCTCGGGTTTTACCGCATGCACGAAGTCCGGAAACTTGATCGCATCCTGAATGAAAAACACCGGCATGTTGTTGCCCACCAGGTCGAAGTTGCCTTCGTCGGTGAAAAACTTCACCGCGAAACCTCGTACGTCCCGCACGGTATCGCCCGACCCACGAGGGCCCTGCACCGTGGAGAAACGGACGAAGACCGGGGTTTTTTGGCTTGGGTCTTGTAGGAACCCGGCCTTGGTCAGCACGGAATGGGTTTCATAGCTCTGGAAGTAACCGTGAGCACCGGTGCCGCGGGCATGGACGATGCGCTCGGGAATGCGCTCATGGTCAAAATGCGTGATCTTTTCACGCATGATGAAGTCTTCCAGCAATGATGGCCCGCGGGCGCCGGCCTTCAACGTGTTCTGGTTGTCCGAGATTTTCACGCCCTGGTTGGTGCGCAGGGCCTGATCAGTGGCGTCGGAACGAAATTGCTCCAGGCTGTCGAGCTTGGCATTGGTGTTCCCGCGGTCCGGGGTATCGGTCCCGGCCAGTGCGCTTTTGGTTGCGGCAGGTTTTTTAATACTCATCAGACAAAACTCCTCGTTGCGATTCCCGCCGTAGCCAGGATTCTTGAGCAATACCCCAGGCACGGACCGGGGGCGTTTTCGAGTTGCCTAATTAGTGACTGATGTCGTTTTGCGCCGTTCCTTTTTTCTAACCTTTGATCGCGTTATTGCCAAATGGAAGGTTGAATACGGAATAAATGCTAATAACCTCTATACGGACAGGCTAAAATGCGCGCCCGGCTAACCGCTGATCCTTTTCCAACGCGCCCCACAAGGTTCGCTACGTGATCGAGTTTCAAAACGTCCACAAAACCTACCGCGTCGCCGGTAAGGATATTCCCGCCCTGCATCCGACCAGTCTGACGATTGAGAACGGTCAGGTCTTTGGCCTGATCGGCCATTCCGGCGCGGGAAAAAGTACCCTGCTGCGTCTGATCAATCGCCTGGAAGAGTCCAGTGGCGGCAAGATATTGGTCGACGGCGAAGAAGTCACCGCGCTCGATGCCAACAGCCTGCGGCGCTTTCGTCAGCAGGTCGGGATGATCTTCCAGCACTTCAACTTGCTGGCGTCCAAGACCGTGGCCGACAACGTCGCGCTGCCGCTGACCCTGGCCGGCGAAATGTCCCGCAGCGAGATCGACCAGCGTGTGGCCGAATTGCTGAAACGAGTCGGCCTGTCCGACCACGCCAGGAAGTACCCGGCGCAGTTGTCCGGCGGCCAGAAGCAACGCGTCGGCATTGCCCGCGCCCTGGCGACCAAGCCGAAAATCCTGCTGTGCGACGAAGCCACCAGCGCACTGGACCCGCAGACCACGGCGTCGGTCCTGCAATTGCTGGCCGAGATCAATCGCGAGCTGAAGCTGACCATCGTGTTGATCACCCACGAGATGGACGTGATTCGCCGCGTCTGCGACCAGGTTGCGGTGATGGACGCTGGCGTGATCGTCGAGCAAGGTTCGGTGGCTGAGGTGTTCCTGCATCCGAAGCACCCGACCACCAAGCGCTTCGTGCAAGAAGACGAGCAGATCGACGAAAGCGAACAGCGCGACGACTTTGCTCATGTTCCAGGGCGTATCGTGCGTCTGACCTTCCAGGGCGAATCGACCTACGCACCATTGCTAGGCACTGTCGCTCGCGAAACGGGTGTGGACTACAGCATCCTGGCCGGTCGTATCGACCGCATCAAAGACGTGCCCTACGGGCAGTTGACCCTGGCTGTTACCGGTGGCGACATGGAAGCGGCATTCGCCCACTTCACTGCAGCTGACGTCCACATGGAGGTGCTGCGCTGATGGAAGTCCTGACAAGTTTCTTCGTCAATATCGACTGGTACGAAATCTGGCTGGCCACCGGCGATACCTTTCTGATGCTCTTCGGTTCGCTGCTGTTCACCGTTTTGCTCGGCTTGCCGCTGGGCGTGCTGTTGTTCCTCTGCAGCCCGCGTCAGTTGCTGGAAGCCAGGGGCGTCTACGCGATGCTGTCGCTGGTGGTGAACATCCTGCGTTCGCTGCCGTTCATCATTCTGCTGATCGTGATGATTCCGTTCACGGTGTTGATCACCGGTACGTCCCTCGGTGTCGCCGGTGCGATCCCGCCGCTGGTGGTGGGCGCTACGCCATTCTTCGCGCGGCTGGTGGAAACCGCCCTGCGTGAAGTGGATCGCGGCATCATCGAGGCGACCCAGGCCATGGGCGCGACGACCCGGCAGATCATCACCAATGCCTTGCTGCCGGAAGCCCGCCCAGGCATCTTCGCGGCGATTACGGTGACAGCCATTACACTGGTGTCCTACACGGCGATGGCGGGTGTCGTCGGCGCGGGTGGTTTGGGCGACCTGGCGATCCGTTTCGGTTACCAGCGTTTCCAGCCTGATGTGATGGTCGTGACGGTGATGTTGCTGCTGGTGATCGTTCAGGTGCTGCAAACCGTTGGCGACAAGTTGGTTGTACATTTTTCCAGGAAATAAACAGTTCTCGTAAATGACAATTGAGCCGGCCATTCGCTGGCAGGCGCCGAATTCAGGCGCCTCAAAAGGAGTTAGCTGAATGAAAAAACTACTCGTCGCGTTCGCTGCCGTTGCAGCCTTTTCCGCTCACGCTGCCGATACCCTGACTGTCGCGGCGACCCCGGTCCCGCACGCAGAAATCCTCGAATTCGTGAAACCGGCCCTGGCCAAGGAAGGCGTGGACCTGAAGGTCAAAGTCTTCACCGACTACATCCAGCCGAATGTGCAGGTGGCGGAAAAACGTCTGGACGCCAACTTCTTCCAGCACCAGCCGTACCTCGATGAATTCAACAAGGCCAAGGGCACCAATCTGGTGGCCGTTGCTGGCGTGCACCTGGAACCGCTGGGCGCTTACTCCAGCAAGCACAAAGCGCTGACCGAGCTGCCAGGCGGCGCCAACGTGGTGATCCCGAACGACGCCACCAACGGCGGCCGTGCGCTGTTGCTGCTGGCGAAGGCTGGCCTGATCAAGTTGAAGGATTCGAATAACATCCTCGCGACCGTGAAGGACATCACCGAGAACACCAAGGACCTGAAATTCCGTGAACTGGAGGCCGCGACCATCCCGCGCGTGCTGACCCAGGTCGACCTGGCCCTGATCAACACCAACTACGCGCTGGAAGCCAAGCTTGATCCGTCCAAGGACGCGCTGGTCATCGAAGGCAGCGACTCGCCTTACGTGAACATCCTCGTTGCTCGTCCGGACGACAAGGACAGCGCCGCTATGCAGAAACTGGTTGCTGCCTTGCACAGCCCGGAAGTGAAAGCCTTCATCCTTGAGAAGTACAAAGGCGCGGTAGTGCCGGCGTTCTGAATTAACCCGCTACAACCGATCGTTCCCACGCTCTGCGTGGGAATGCAGCCAGGGACGCTCTGCGTCCCAAGAGCGGACGCAGAGCATCCGGTGAGGCATTCCCACGCGGAGCGTGGGAACGATCAGATACAAAAAACCGCAGCCATGGGCTGCGGTTTTTTTTGGCTTGTCGATTTATTTGCGGTTAAGCATCACCGGCAACTGCTCTACCAGTTTCACGTTGTTCAACGGCGCCCGAACGAACCCACGCTGCGTCCCGTCCGGCCCGATCACCGCCAGGTTGCCGCTGTGGTCGACGGTGTAGTTCGGCTTGCTGGTATCCGCCGGAATGAACGGAATGCTCACCGCATTGGCCAGTTTCTGGATGTCTTCCACCGACGAAGCCGTCAGCCCCTGGAACTGTGGATCGAAGTAGCCCAGGTACTGCTTGAGCTGCTGGGGCGTGTCGCGATTGGGGTCGACGCTGACCAGAATGATCTGCAACTTGGCCACAGCCTCTGGCGGCAGCTCGCTTTTGATCTGACGTAGCTGGGCGAGGGTGGTCGGGCAGATGTCGGGGCAGAAGGTGTAGCCGAAGAACAGCAGCGACCATTTGTCTTTCAGCTCGTTGACCGCCACTGGCTTGCCGTTTTGATCGGTCATGGTGACGGTCGGCAGGTTGCGGCTTTGCGGTAGCAGAATGATCCCGGCATCGATCAGGGCCGT
Organism: Pseudomonas sp. FW305-20; assembly: GCF_058788075.1. Lineage (NCBI taxonomy): Bacteria > Pseudomonadati > Pseudomonadota > Gammaproteobacteria > Pseudomonadales > Pseudomonadaceae > Pseudomonas > Pseudomonas sp. FW305-20. Next base: position 51,101 of record NZ_JBYTAJ010000024.1, read on the forward strand.
CGGATCGCCCTCGCCTTTGCCGGACAGCACTTTGTTGATGGTCAGGCCCAGGACCAGCGCGATCAGGGCGACGAGGATGAAGACGGTTTTCTGGGTTCGAGTCATAGGTTCAACAGTAAGTAGTGGTCTACGAGCAGGGCGATAAACAGCAGGAACAAGTAGTAAATAGAGTACTTGAAGGTGTTGATCGCCGCGTGCGGCCGAGTGCCACGGTACAGCACCACGGCCCATTGCAGAAACCTCGCGCCCAGTCCCAGCGCGCAAATCAGGTAGAGCACGCCGCTCATGTGGATCACGTACGGCATCAAGCTCACGGCCAGCAGCGCGAAGGTATAAAGCAGGATGTGGACCTTGGTGTAGTGCTCACCATGGGTCACCGGCAGCATCGGGATGTCGGCCTTGGCGTATTCCTCTTTGCGGTGAATGGCCAGGGCCCAGAAGTGCGGCGGGGTCCAGGCGAAGATGATCAGCACCAACAGCAACGGCTCGGCGCTGACATGCCCGGTGGCGGCGGTCCAGCCGAGCAGGGGCGGGGCGGCGCCGGCCAGGCCTCCGATGACGATGTTTTGCGGCGTCGCGCGTTTCAGGAAACCGGTGTAGACCACCGCATAGCCGAGCAGCGAGGCCAGGGTCAGCCACGCCGTCAGCGGATTGGTGAAGATCAGCAGTACGGCTTGCCCAAGCACCGCCAATACCAAGGCAAACGTCAGCGCGGCCGCAGGCGACACCCGGCCTTCGGCCAGGGGACGTTTGTGCGTGCGGGCCATGACCGCATCGATGCGCCGGTCCACCACATGGTTGACCGCCGCTGCACCACCGGCACACAGCGCGATCCCCAGATTGCCGAACACCAGCACCGTCCACGGCACCCCGGCGCGAGTCGCGAGGAACATGCCGACCAGCGAGGTGATGAGCATCAGCACCACCACTTTCGGCTTGGTCAGCTCCAGATAGTCACGCCAGATCGCCTGACTGTGACGTGCGCCGATCAGAGTCGCCATGGCATCTCTCCTTTTATTGTTATGGGCCCGGCTGAGTGTTTGCGCGGGCTGAACCGCCAGCGCGCAGGGGGTTGCTGCTTGACCCGAACCAGACTGGTTCGCGCGTGATAATTGACCAGCACCATCGTCAGCAACAGTGCCGCGCCGCCCGCGTTGTGCGCGACGGCCACTGGCAGCGGCAGGTGAAACAGCACGTTGCTGATGCCAAGGGTGATTTGTGCAGCGAGGGCAATCAGCACCAACCCGGCCAACCGCGTCATGCCGACGACTTTCAGTTGCCAGGCCAACCCCAGCAACACCAGGGTTACCAGCAATGCACCGATGCGGTGAGTCAGATGAATCGCCGTACGCGCATCGCTGTCCAGTTGCCCTCCGAGGTAATTGGGACCGATGTGTTGACTCAGATGAAAGCCGTTGGCGAAGTCTGCGGGCGGCAGCCATTGCCCATGACAGGTCGGGAAGTCGATACAGGCCACCGCCGCGTAGTTGGAACTGACCCAGCCACCCAAGGCAATTTGCAGGATCACCAGCAGCAACCCGGCAGTCGCCCAGTACTGCAAACGTCGGGGCACGGTCAGCGCTGGCAGTACGCCGGACAGGCGCAACGTCAGCAAAAACAACAGGCTCAACGTCGCAAAGCCGCCGAGCAAATGCCCGGTGACCACTTGCGGCCAGAGCTTGAGCGTCACCGTCCACATGCCGAATGCCGCTTGGGCAATCACCACCGCCAGCAAAAACAACGGCAACTTCACCGGCTGCCCCGGGTGACGACGATGAACCCAGGCGCGACCCGCCAGCACCGAGATCAGCAGCCCCAACGTGCCGGCGAAGTAGCGGTGAACCATCTCGTTCCAGCCCTTATGGGCTTCCACGGGAGCGTCGGGAAAATGCAGTTCGGCATGGGCCAATTGAACTTCGCTTTGCGGCACGCTGATAAAGCCATAGCAACCCGGCCAGTCCGGGCAGCCGAGGCCGGCGTGGGTCAGGCGGGTGTAGGCCCCGAGCAACACCACAATCAGTGCCAGCAAGGTGGCAAACAGCGCGAGGCGAAATCCAGGTTTGGCCATGACGATGCCCTTATCCGATGTTCGACAGTTTCAGCAAATGGCGCAGGTCGTTGAGCAGATCCTTGCCTTTCACCGTCGGGTCGTAGCGCAGCACCAGATTGCCGTGAGGGTCGATGATCCACAGCTGCGGCACAGCCTTCTCGCCGGCAGTTTTGTGGAACTCGGTCAGGCTCAGTGGATAGCGCTGCAATTGAGGATACTCGCGCGTCAACTTGGCGTCGTATTCACTGCTCAGCGGTTGCGCCATGGCCAAGGCATGACTGGCGCGCCCGGCATCACGGCCGAGGCCGATCTGGATCTGCCGGGCCAGGTACACCAGTTGCTGGCAGTCCACCGAGCACTCCTTGGGCGCGGTCACCAGTATCTGCCAACGATCCTCCTGCGCCTGTACGCCGAGGTCGGCGCGGGTCTGGCCGTTGCCGATGAGTTCGCCGTGATAGCTGCGACCTTCCGGCACCCAGAACTGCAATTTGTACATGCCGGTGGCGAGGATCATCGGACCGATCACCCCAAGCAGGATCAGCAGCAACTGCAATCGCCCCTTGCGCCGACTCACCGGCGATTTCGCTTCAGACATGCTGGGTGGATTCATGGCCGCTCCCATGGTGTTTCTCCTTTGCGTTGTGCCAGCCGAGATAGAGATAGAGGCCGAACAGGGCGATCGACATGGCGAACCACTGCACGGCATAAGCCAGGTGTTTTTCCGGTCCCATGGCGACTACCGGCCAGTCAGCCTGGTAAGTCGCGGGAGCGCTTTCTGCGCGTAATTCGTAGGCAAAACCTTCACGATTCAGCGCCGTCCAGAGCCTGGCCGGTTCGACTGCGGTGATCAGTTGTGGCCAGGTCGTGGTGTTCGGGTCGGCGTGCAACTGGAAGGTAGCGCCGGGGGAGACGTAGACCCAGGCAACGAGACTCAAGGCCTGAGTCGGCGTGGTGAATTGCGGTGGGATGCGGCGATCCGGCCACGGCAGCCAGCCGCGATTGACCAGCAGCCAAAGCCCGGTCGCCTGATCCTGAAACGGCTGCAGCAGTTCGACGCCAACCTTGCCGTCGCGCTGACGGTTATCCAGCAACAGGCTGTGGGCGGCATCGAACTGGCCGTGCAGGTGAACCCGGCGGAAGGCCGGATCTGCGGCGTGTTGCAGTTCGGTGCTGGCCATCGGTTCGGCGGCGCGGCGCTCGGCGTAGCTTTGCAGCAGCGCACTTTTCTCTGCGCCCCGGCTCAATTGCCAGAACCCGAGTGACACCAGCATGGGCAACAACACCGCGACCACCAGGGTCGGCACGATGCCCGGCCGGAAACGCTTCATGGCGTCGCCAGAAAGTCGGTAGTCGCGATAGCTATACTCAAGTGCATCGCCTTTCCCCCGGAGTTTCACCATGCTCAAAGCAGCCATCGTCCTGATGCTGATTGCCACGGTTGTCAGCCTGTTCAGCGGCCTGTTTTTTCTGGTCAAGGACGACAGCAGCTCGAACCGCCTCGTCATTGCCTTGAGTGTTCGTGTTGCGCTGGCCGCCATTACCGTCGGCTTGATTGCCTGGGGTTTTTTCAGCGGCCAACTGGTGTCGCACGTACCTTGGTAAGCCTCAGAGCACGTAGACGAAAACGAAAAGACCGATCCACACCACGTCTACGAAGTGCCAGTACCAACTCGCCGCTTCAAACGCGAACTGATGGTCGGCATCGAAGTGCCCGCGCATGACCCGCATCAACATCACAAACAGGATGATGGTGCCGATGGTCACGTGGGCGCCGTGGAAACCGGTGAGCATGAAGAAGGTCGCGCCGTAGATGCCCGAACCGAGCGTCAGGCCCAGTTCGTGGTACGCGTGTATGTATTCTTCGGCCTGAAAACCAAGGAACGCGCAGCCCAGTAGCACGGTGAGCGCCAGCCAGATTTTCAGCGCGCCGCGATGGCCCTTTTTCAAGGCGTGGTGAGCGATGGTCACGGTGACGCTGGAACTCACCAGCAAGACGGTGTTGAGCAACGGCAGGCCCCAGGGACTGATGACGTCCTTGGGCGGCGGAAACAGTTTCGAATCAGGGTTGTTCAGCAACGGCCAGACGAACTCGAAATTAGGCCAGAGCATATGAGCGAGGCCTTTGGCCCCTTCACCCCCGAGCGCCGGGCCGGAAATGGCTCTGACATAAAACAGCGCGCCGAAGAACGCGATGAAGAACATCACCTCCGAGAAGATGAACCAGCTCATGCCCCAGCGGAACGAGCGATCCATCTGTGCGCTGTACAAGCCCTGGCGGCTTTCCTTGATGACCGTGCCAAACCAGCCGAACAGCATGTACGCCAGCAGCAGGCCACCGACGAAAAAGATCAGCGGGCCGTGGGACTCCGGCCGCGCCGCCTTCAGGTCGTTGAACCAGGTGGCCAGGCCGAACACGGTGACGAACATACCGATCGTGGCAATGATCGGCCATTTGCTCTGTGCCGGAACGTAATAATGCTCATGAGTTGCCATTTATTGTTCTCCTTATCGGGCACGCTTTAACGCCTAGCCACCAGTGTTTGCAGCAACAGCTGCGGGCGGATGACGTGCGGTGATATCGAACAGCGTGTAGGAAAGCGTCAGGTGCTTCACATCCTTGGGCATGTCACGGTCAACGATGAAACGTACCGGCATCTCGATCCGTTGACCGGGCTGCAGCACTTGCTGGGTAAAGCAGAAACATTCGGTCTTGTGGAAATACGCCGCCGCGGCGCTGGGCGCGATGCTCGGAACCGCCTGGGCGCTCATCGGCTGATCTGTAGGGTTGTGGGCGATGAAGATCATCTCGTTCACCGCTCCCGGATTCGCCGTCAGCTCATCGCTCTTGGGGTAGAAATCCCACGACATGTCGGCGGAATTGGTCGACAGAAACTGCACGCGAACCTGCCGCGAGGTGTCGACCGTTTGCTCGCCCTCATACTGCCCGCCGGTCTTGCCGTTGATGCCGAACGCCTTGCACATCACGTCGTAGATCGGCACCAGGGCAAACCCGAAGACAAACATCGCCACCACCACCAGCAACAGGCGCGTGACCAGTTTCTTCAAAGAAATAGAGTCAGCCATCGCTTCTAACCTCCGCAGAGAACCCTATGGGAGCTGCCCTTTGTGGCGAGGGAGCTTGCTCCCGCTCGGCTGCGAAGCAGGCGCAAACCTTTTGGGGCCGCTTCGCGACCCAGCGGGAGCAAGCTCCCTCGCCACACAGGCTCGCCCCCACAAAGGTCGCAGTGTTCATTTCACTTCCGGCGGCGTGGTGAAGGTGTGATACGGCGCCGGCGACGGAATGCTCCACTCCAGGCCTTCTGCTCCATCCCACGGCTTGGCCGGTGCCGGCTCGCCACCACGGATGGTCTTGATCACGATGAACAGGAAGAAGATCTGCGTGGCGCCGAACATGAATGCGCCGATCGACGAGACCATGTTGAAGTCGGCGAACTGCAGGTTGTAGTCGGGAATCCGCCGTGGCATGCCCGCCAGCCCTACAAAGTGCATCGGGAAGAACGCCAGGTTCATGCCGATGAACGAGAGCCAGAAGTGCAGCTTGCCGAGGGTTTCGTCGTACATGTGGCCGGTCCATTTCGGCAGCCAGTAGTAGGCCGAGGCGAAGATCCCGAAGATCGCCCCCGGTACCAGTACGTAATGGAAGTGCGCGACCACAAAGTAGGTGTCCTGGTACTGGAAGTCCGCCGGGGCGATGGCCAGCATCAACCCGGAGAACCCGCCGATGGAAAACAGGATCACGAACGCCACCGCAAACAGCATCGGTGTCTCGAAGGTCAGCGAGCCTTGCCACATGGTGCTGGCCCAGTTGAACACCTTCACGCCGGTCGGCACCGCGATCAGCAATGTGGCGTACATGAAGAACAACTCGCCCACCAGCGGAATGCCGACCACGAACATGTGGTGCGCCCAGACGATGAACGACAGGAACGCGATACTCGCCGTCGCATAGACCATCGAGGTGTAGCCGAACAGCGGCTTGCGCGAGAAGGCCGGAATGATCGAGCTGACGGCACCGAAGGCCGGCAGGATCATGATGTACACCTCGGGGTGACCGAAGAACCAGAACACGTGCTGGAACAACACCGGGTCACCACCACCGGCGGCACTGAAGAAACTGGTGCCGAAGTGGATGTCCATCAGCATCATCGTCACGCAGCCGGCCAGTACCGGCATCACCGCGATCAGCAGGAACGCGGTAATCAGCCAGGTCCAGACGAACAGCGGCATTTTCATCAACGTCATGCCGGGGGCGCGCAGGTTGAGGATGGTGGCGATCACGTTGATCGCGCCCATGATCGAACTGATCCCCATCAAGTGGATGGCGAAGATGAAGAAGGTCACGCTTTCCGGTGCGTAGGTCGTCGACAGCGGGGCGTAGAACGTCCAGCCGAAGTTCGGTCCGCCGCCGGGGGTGAACAGGGTCGATACCAGCAGGATGAACGCCGCCGGCAATAGCCAGAAGCTGAAGTTGTTCATCCGTGGCAGTGCCATATCCGGCGCGCCGATCATCAACGGGATCATCCAGTTGGCGAGGCCGACGAAAGCCGGCATCACCGCGCCGAAGACCATCACCAGGCCGTGCATGGTGGTCATCTGGTTGAAGAATTCCGGCTGGACGATTTGCAGTCCCGGCTGGAACAACTCGGCACGAATCACCATCGCGAACGAGCCGCCGAGCAAGAACATGGAGAACGCGAACCACAGGTACAGCGTGCCGATATCCTTGTGGTTGGTCGTCAGCACCCAGCGCATCAGGCCTTTGGCTGGGCCGTGGGCGTGGGCGGTGCCGGTATGAACATGGTCGTCGACGACAGCAGTCATGTCCTGTCTCCTGCAAACAGATGGGCTGGGCAGGCCGGGGCGCGATGCCCCGACGGGTTGCTTACGTGCGCAATAGACTGGGTCATTTGCTTTCCGCCTGTTTCAGCTCCAGCACTTCTTTAGGGGTGACCATGTCGCCTTTATTGTTGCCCCAGGCGTTACGTTCGTAGGTCACGACCGCTGCGATATCGACTTCCGAGAGCTGCTTGCCGAACGCCGCCATGGAGGTTCCGGGCTTGCCGTGGAAGACAATGCCCAAGTGATCCTTGATCGGTCCGGTAGCGATTTTCGAGCCCTTGAGCGCCGGGAACATCGGCGGCAGGCCCTGACCTTCGGCCTGGTGACAGGCGACGCAGGTGGTGTGATAGACCTTGTCGCCGCGCTCCTTGAGCTCCTCGAGGGTCCATTCCTTGCTGGTCAGTTCTTTGAGTTGGAGGGCTTCAGCCTTGCGTTCGGCCAGCCATTTTTCGTAATCGGCCTTTTCCTTGACCTCGACCACGATCGGCATGAAACCGTGGTCCTTGCCGCACAATTCGGCGCATTGACCGCGGTAGAGGCCGGGTTTGTCGACACGGGTCCAGGCTTCGTTGACGAACCCCGGAATCGCATCGCGCTTGACTGCAAAGGCCGGCACCCACCAGGAGTGGATAACGTCGGCGGAAGTCACCAGGAAGCGCACCTTGGCGCCGATCGGCAGCACCAAAGGCTTGTCGACCTCCAGCAAGTAGTGCTCGCTCTTGGCTTCCTTGTTGTTGATCTGATTGGCAGGCGTGGTCAGGTTGCTGAAGAACTCGACATCCTGGCCCAGGTATTTGTAGTGCCACTTCCACTGATAGCCGGTGACCTGGATATCGATATCCGGCTCACTGGCGTCGTACATCTTGATCAGGGTTGCGGTCGCGGGAACCGCCATGGCCACCAGGATCAGGAAGGGCACGATGGTCCAGAGGATTTCGACGGTGGTACTTTCATGAAATTTTGCGGCCACCTGCCCGGTCGAGCGGCGGTGGAGAATCATCGACCAGAACATGGCGCCGAAGACGATGACGCCGATCACTACACAGATCCAGAAAATGGTCATGTGCAGGTCAAATACTGCGTGACTGATTTCAGTCGCTCCAGGCGCCATATTCACAGTCCAGGCCGCTTGCGCCTGACTGAAAATCGACCACAACAGGAGGCCCATCCAGACATGTGGATGTCGCATCATTGCGGGTTCCCCTTATAGTTCTTTTTATCCCGCCGGCTTTCACCTGCGGCAAGGGAGCGGCTTTTTCAGACTACGAACTTGAATCGCCGAGCCTTGCTGCGTGTGCAGTCGGGCGTCATCAGCTAACTCCATTCCCACCCGAGTATAGACAGCGACTGCCACCTCGCAACGTGATGGCGTAAATCATCTGAAACAGCTGGGACTTGCGTTCCAGGGCACGAATGGAGAAGGATGCAGACGAGTGGTGGCAAATCGATATAACTTTGATGTCTCAAGGATGAAATAATTATGACAAATGCGTCTTAGCATTTTTCGTATGCCAGCTAAGTTATGTCTTCCCTATTTCATTGCCTTTGTTTCCTGGAGTTTTCATGAACACCGCCGCATTGCGCGAGCAGATCCAAAAAGCCCAACAACACGAAGCCGAAACCGGCCTGCTGACTCGTCAGCTGGAAACCCAATTGCCACACCTTCACTCCGCCATCCAATTGCCGGATGTCGACGCCAACGGCGTGATGACGCGTTTTGTGGCCGCGTATATAGAGCAAGTGCCGGACCTGCTGGACGCAGCCAATGAAGTCGCCAGGGAAGCGGGTATCGAATCACAGATCAAACCGGTGCTGAAAATCGCCGAGCAGTTCTTCCTTCAGCCGCCAGCGATCATGGCCGGTCACGTGGGTCTGGACAGCCTGCTGGACGAAGCCTATCTGGCACACCGCCTGGTCGAAGAGGTCAATGACCTGTACATCAAGCATTTTGGCCAGCCACTGATCCCCTTGGACATGACGGTTGCCAACCTGATTGCCCACCAACTGATCGGCGAAGAGTTCGCCAATCAACTGGATGAGGCGGTGCATCACGCCGTGGACGAGATGCTCAATGAAGACAGTTTCGCGCTGGAGTCCGTCGAGGCCTACCGCGAGAAACTCAACAGCCCCGACACCGGCGCTGCATGGAAGCGCTGGCCGTGCCTGTCGCGCCAGTTGGGCGTCGGCCTGGAGCTGGATCAGCCAGCGGCTTGATTCGTTGCCCATAAAAAATCGCAGCCTGTTGGCTGCGATTTTTTTTAAGCGGCTGCGGAGCCGACGCCCGTCGTGGTCCGCAATCGCCCTTCCAGCCTGCGCTTCAACCCCCGCGCTTCAATCAACAGTTTTGACCCCTTGGCCGCATTGGCCCGACTCCATTCCTCCAGCAACTCCAGGCACGAGTGATCGATGTAGCTCAGGTTATTGAGCGGCACATGCACCGTCGCGCCAGCCGGAATGGTTCCCAGCACCTGGGTCAGCGCCGGCACTTTGAGAAAGGTCGCTGCACCGATCAACCGCAATTCCATTTCGCCGTCCTTGGGCAGGTCGATCAGGCTGATTTTCAACCGCGAAGCCTTCCAGGCCAGTTTGGCCAGGGTCAGGCCGAAGCCGATCAGCACGCCAGTCAGCAGGTCGGTGAAGATGATCGCCAGGGCTGTTGCCGCGTAGGTGAACATCGGCATCCGGCCATAACGGCCCAGACCGCGGAAGGCCTTGAGGTCGACCAGTTTGAAACCGGTGTAAACCAGAACGCCCGCCAGGCTCGCCACCGGAATGCTTTGCAGCACGCTGGACAACAGCAACACGAAAGCCAGCAGCCACAAGCCATGGAAGATCGCCGACAGTCGCGTGGTGGCCCCTGCCTGGACGTTGGCCGAACTGCGTACGATCACGCCGGTCATTGGCAGCGCGCCGAGCAGGCCGCAAAGCATGTTGCCTACGCCTTGAGCCGACAATTCCCGGTCGAAGTCTGAGCGCTGGCCGCTGTGCATGCGGTCCACCGCGGCGGCTGAAAGCAGGGTTTCGGCGCTGGCGATAAACGCCACGGCAAATGCGGCGATCAGCAAGGTCGGGTCAGCCAGATTGAGCAAGTCGGCAGGCTTCAGCCAGTCGATGGCTTCTGCGAGGTTGGCCGGGACTTCCACGCGTTTGACCTGCAAGGCGAGCATCAGGCTGGCGACCGTCGCCAGGCCTACACCCAGCAGTGCGCCGGGAATGAAGCGCAGGGAATGGGGGCGGAATTTCTCCCACAGCCACATCACCGCAATCGTCGACAGTCCGAGCAACCCGGCTTGCCAACCGAAGGAGGGCAAGGCCTGCACGACGGCAGCGGGGAAGGCTGCCAGGTTGTCCAGCCCCGAAGGCTTGGGCACGGCGTCGAGCATCACATGCACCTGTGACAACACGATCAGTACACCAATCCCGGCGAGCATGCCGTAGACCACTGCTGGCGCCGTCACCCGGAACCAGCAGCCCAATTTAAAGCGCCCGGCCAGCAACTGCAGAAAACCCGCCAGTAACAGGATCGGACCGAGCATGGCGATACCATGCTGGCGCACCAGTTCGAACACCAGAACCGCCAAGCCGGCCGCCGGGCCGCTGACTTGCAGTGGCGAACCGGCAAGCCAGCCCACCACCAGGCCACCGATGATGCCGGTGATCAAGCCTTTGGATGGCGGCAGCCCCGAGGCGATGGCGATGCCCATGCACAAGGGCAGGGCGACGAGAAACACAACCACGGACGCCAGCAGCTCCCGTGGCAGAACAGCTTTAAGTTGAGCAGCACGCATGGTGACTCTCCCGAAGTTTTCTTCAGGCATGGCGAAGCCAGGCTGCCTGATCGGCAGCCTCGGCTAAACCACACAATGATTTAGGAGGATTTAGAAGCGCGCTTTAGGCGTCGCCACCGGAATCGGGTGGCTGCCATCGAGCGGCAGGAAACAACCCTTGTCCGCGTCGTAAGCTCTGATTTCGCTGGTTTCGATGTTGTAGATCCAGCCATGGATAAACAACTGACCATTGGCCATGCGCGAGGCTACCGACGGGTGCGTGCGCAAATGCTGCAGCTGGGCGATCACATTCTCCTCGGTGAGGACGTGCATGCTTTCGTTTTCGTCAGCGCAATGGCAGTTTTCCTGGACCATGGTTTTTGCCACTTCGGCATGACGCAACCAGGCTTTGACCGTCGGCATTTTTTCCAGGCTTTGCGGGTTGAGCACTGCGCGCATCGCGCCACAGTCAGAGTGCCCGCAGATGATGATGTGCTGCACGCCAAGGGCCAGGACGGCGTATTCGATCGCCGTGGATACACCGCCATTCATTTGCCCATAAGGCGGCACAACGTTGCCGACGTTACGGGTGACGAACAGATCGCCGGGGGCGCTTTGGGTGATCAGCTCGGGAACGATGCGCGAATCGGCGCAGGCGATGAACATCGCTCTGGGGCTCTGGGCCGTGGCGAGTTTTTTGAAGAGTTCTTCCTGCTGTGGAAAAACTTCGTGATGAAAATGCAAAAAGCCGTCAACGATATGCTGCAGCGCTGCATCGGCGGTTTCCGCCTCCGGTTGGGCTGAAGCCGACGCAGCCAACGGCTGTTTATCCTTGTCACTCATGATTCATCCTCTTTGGCGGAGTCAGGGAATTTTCCCGTTTTGTCCGGTGTGAAGCCAGTGGCTGTTTAAAAAACATCCAGGTCGAGAGCCTCGACCCATCAGTCACTCGATGAACAAGGTAGCGGTCGAAACTTAACTCAAACTGAATAAAACGCTCTAGAACGTGTGTTACAGCTCACAAAAAACGTGACTGGCGTAGTGGCAAAGTGCATTTCACCCTACTCAACCATAGGCCAATTGTCCTCAAATCAACGACATCTGGCGACCGGGCGGACAGAAGGCTTCGCAGTCCAGATTAAAACCTTCCCGACGATTGAGTCCCAGGCGTTTGATGGTTTTGGCAAAGCGCTGCGCCAGCAGATCGGCAAACGGCCCTTCGCCACGCATCCGGGCACCGAAGCGACTGTCGTAGAGCTCGCCGCCACGGCTTTGGCGAATCAGGCTCAACACATGCGCGGCACGCTGAGGATAGTGGGCCGCCAGCCATTCTTCGAACAGCGGTGCAACCTCCAGCGGCAAGCGCAGCATCATGTAGGCCGCACTTTGCGCCCCGGCGGCATGAGCTTCGGTGAGCAGGCTTTCGAGTTCACTGTCGTTGATCATCGGAATCATCGGCGAGCACAGAACGCCCACCTGAATTCCCGCTTCACGCATCACGCGGATCGCCCGCAACCGAGCCTTGGGTGCCGCGGCGCGCGGTTCGAGGATGCGTTTGAGCTCATCGTCCAGGGTAGTGAGGCTGATCATCACTGCTACCAGCCTCTGCTCGGCGAGTTCGGCCAGCAGGTCCAGATCCCGAAGAATCAGCGAGCCCTTGGTGATGATGGTCACGGGATGGCGATAGCGCAGCAGCACTTCGAGGGTTTTTCGGGTGATTTTGTGTTCGCGTTCGATCGGTTGATAAGGATCCGTATTGGAGCCCAGATTGATCGGCGCACATTGATAGCCGCGCTTGGACAGTTGTTCTTCCAGTACATCGGCGGCGTTGGTCTTGGCGATCAGTTTGGTTTCGAAATCCAGCCCTGGCGACATGTCCCAATAAGCGTGGCTGGGCCGTGCGTAGCAATAGATGCAACCGTGCTCGCAGCCGCGATAGGGATTGATCGAGCGATCGAAGGGCAAGTCCGGCGAGTTGTTGCGCGTGATGATGGTTTTCGCCGTTTCGATGCGCACCTCGGTGCCCTGGGTGATCGGCGCTTCCTGATACCAGCCGTCATCCTCGGCCACCGAGCGATTCGGCGCGAAACGGTTGTGCGGGTTGGTGGCGGTGCCGCGGCCGCGAGGTGGCAAGGGAGTAGACATCGACAAGGGTCCTTTGACTGTATGTTCATACAGTATAGGGGCTCGGCAAATTCGGCCAGTGCCGTTCGGCGCCTGGTAATTCTGAGTTCTTTGTATTTAACGCTCGTCACCATGAGATACATATAACGACTGGCATAGTTATAAGAGCTGTTAGTAATATCCCCCTCGCACGAAGTTTCGTGACCAACTATTAAATGGAATTAATCAATGTCGAATTACAATCAGCGCGGTATTTTTTTGCAACTGATGCGAGCCTCTACTGTTAGTCCAAAAGAAGTTCGGGTTTCCATGCAGTTTGCACTAAAGGAAGAGGGTTACGATCCGGAAAACCGTGCTGTCACTTACGCTCTGCTGGACTCGAGCACCCGCGAGGCCGTATCGAACGACGGCGGCGTGACTTTCACCATGGGTACCGCCCCTGCTGATGTGGACGGCGATGGTGACATCGACGCACAAGACAAGGCTGTTCTGCTGGCCTTGGCGAGTGCCTATTCGAAGATCGTCAAACCTTAATCGCGATTGAGGTTGTAACTGAAATCTAAAAAAAGCGGTATGGAATTTCCCATACCGCTTTTTTATTTAATGAGTCGTCGTTTCGCCCTTGTCATCACTTGAAGTTGTTCTCAAATAGTCTTCCCTTACCGCCATTACATCACTGGCTTTAACAGGGCCCCCTTTGTTTCCCCAACTAGTGGCAATGAAACTCACCACATCCGCTACTTCCTGATCCGACAAGCGCCAGGCGAAACCGGGCATGGTAAAGGTCGAAGGTGCCGTGTGAGTCGCCGGCAGCGTGCCGCCCTTGAGTACGATGTGAATCAGCGACGTCGGATCCTGCGACTGCAACACCGGGTTGCCTGCCAGCGCCGGGAACACTTTAGTGTAGCCATGGCCATCGGTACGGTGACAGGCCGCGCAGTTGTCGATGTACACCGAAGCGCCGGGCTTGCTGTCGTCCCCGTTCCACAGCGCCTGTGCCACCTGTTTGTCGTACTGGTGCGGCTGATCATTGGGATCATTCGCCGGCAGGGACTTGAGGTAACGGGCAATCGCGGTCAGATCGTTGTCGGTCATGTACTGCATGCTGTGTGTCACCACATCACTCATGCCGCCAAACACGGCGCTGCGATCACTGCGGCCGGTCTTGAGGAACTGCACCAATTGTTCTTCGCTCCAGCTGCCGAGGCCGTCTTTGTGATCACCGCGCAGACTTTTCGCGATCCAGCCTTCCAATGGCGCACTGCCTGACAGAAATGCGCTGCCTTCGCCTGCATTCAGGGATTTTTCCTGCATGGTCAGGGCACGCGGCGTATGGCACGCGCCGCAATGTCCGAGACCTTCCACCAGATACGCCCCACGACTGACCACGGCATCTTCGCCGGGTGGCGCTTTGTAGTCCGCCACAGCCGGGGCGAACATCCAGCGCCAACCCGCAAGCGGCCAGCGCATGCCCAAAGGCCAGGGAATGTCGCTGGCCTTGTTCGCCTGAGCGACAGGCGCCACGCCATGCATGAAGTAGGCGTACAAGGCGTTCATGTCGGTTTCGGTGACGCTGGCGTAGGACGGATACGGCATCGCCGGGTACAACGTACTACCGTTTTTGGCGACGCCATGGCGCACGGCCTTGTCGAAATCCTCAAGGCTGTAGTCACCCAGGCCGGTTTTGTCCGGCGTGATATTGGTGGAGTAGATCGTCCCGATCGGCGTTTCCATCGGCAAACCACCGGCGAACGGCTTGCCGTCCTTGGCGGTATGACAGGCCACGCAGTCACCTGCGCGGGCGAGGTACTCGCCTTGTTTGATCAGGTTTTGATCGATTTCTGCGGCGTTGATCGAGCCACAACCGAGCAGCGCCAGGGTCGCGATAACAAGTGCTTTCATGGTCATCGCTCCTTAAGCCTGAACCAGCGGGCCGGGGTTTTTCAGGTACTGCTCGCGGATCGCCCGGGCCGACCAGTAGGTCAATGCGGCCACCAGGCCGGTAGGGTTGTAGCCCAAACCTTGTGGGAAAGCTGACGCTCCGGGGACGAAAACGTTGTGTACGTCCCAGCTCTGCAAGTATCGGTTCAGGGCGCTGGTTTTCGGATCGGTGCCCATGATCGCGCCACCGTTGAGGTGGGTGGTCTGGTAAGACGCGGTGTTGAAGTGATCGCCAACCTTCTTGCCCAGCACGGCGATGGCCTTGGGGCTCATTGCTTCGGCGATCTTGCCCATTTTCTCGACCATGAAACGGTTCATCTTGATGTCGTTTTCCTGCCAGTCGAAGGTCATCCGCAACAGTGGCAAGCCGTAGGCATCGCGGTACACCGGGTCCAGATCGAGGTAATTGCCACGGTAGGATTGATGCGCGCCGTGGGCATCCATCGACACTTGATGGGTGTAGTAATCGGCGGTGGCACGTTTCCAGGCACTGCCCCAGGCCGGGGTGCCCGGTGGGTTGGATGTGCCAGCGATCGGTCGGCTGCCGGCCTGGTTGACCCACATCGGTGAGCCGCCGACGAAACCATGGGGGCCATGATCAAAGTTGTCGGCGTTGAAGTCGTCCACCGCCACGCCGTTACCGCCGGCACCAATAAAGTTGTTGGTGTGGGTGTCTTTGTCGAAGTAGGCCTTGATGGTGGCCATGTTCTGGTAGGCGAAGTTCTTGCCGACCACGCCTTCGCCGCTGATTGGGTCATACGGCTTGCCGATACCCGAAAGCAGCATCAGCCGAACATTGTGAAACTGGAAGGCACCGAGGATCACCAGGTCTGCCGGCTGCTCGATTTCCCGGCCCTGGCCGTCGATGTAGGTGACGCCTGTTGCCTTGCGCTTGGTGCTGTCGAGATTGACCCGCAGTACATGGGAGTTGGGCCGCAGCTCGAAATTGGGCAGCGGCTTGAGCGCCGGCAGAATGTTTACGTTCGGCGATGCCTTGGAATACATGTAGCAGACATAACCACTGCAAAAGCCGCAGAAGTTGCACGGGCCCATTTGTGCGCCGTAGGGGTTGGTGTAGGGGCCTGACGTATTGGCCGACGGCAGGTTGTAGGGTTTGTAACCCACTGCGGTGGCCGCTTTCTGAAACAGCTGTGCGGAAACAGTGTTCTTCTGCGATTCCAGCGGGAAATGATCGGAGCGATCCGGCGCGTACGGGTTGCCGCCCTTGCCTTCGCCGACCAATTGACCCTTCACCGTCCAGGCCTGTCCCGACGTGCCGAAAACCTTCTCGGCGTAATCGAAAAACGGTTCCAGCTCTTCATAGCTGACGCCGAAGTCCTGGATGGTCATGTCCTTGGGAATGAAGCTTTTGCCGTAGCGTTCTTCGTAGTGGCTACGCATGCGCAACTCGATCGGGTCGACCCGAAAGTGCACGCCGGACCAGTGCAAACCGGCGCCGCCGACACCGTTGCCGGGCAGGAAGGCGCCCAGTTGGCGGTTCGGCAGCGCGATGTCATTCACGCTGTGGCGAATGGTCACGGTCTCTTTGGAAATGTCCTGGAAGAGTTTTTTCCGCACGCTGTAGGTGAGTTCGTCGATCACCTGTGGATAGTTGCCATCGGGGTAAGTGTCCTGCATCGGCCCGCGCTCCAGCGCCAGCACATTCAGGCCGGCTTCTGTCAGCTCCTTGGCCATGATTGCGCCCGTCCAGCCAAAACCGACGATCACTGCGTCGACCTTCTTCATTACCGTTGCCATGCTCACGCCCTCTCGCCGCGAATTGAAACTGCCGGGAAGGGGTATTGCTCGTTGCGGTCCACCCAATCCATGAAATCGGCGCGGGCGCCGGGGAAGCCGATCATGGTCCAGCCGACCATGCCTTTATTGCCGCCGTGAATCGGGTCGCAGAAGAACCCTTCTTTGGTGTTTTGCAGCAGCAGGTTGAAGAAAATCTTCGCGGGGACACTGTCGAACTGCGGTTTTCCGACTTCGAGTTGCTTGAGCAAATCGTCTCGGGTAGCGCTGTCTTGCTCAGCAAATACTTTACCGTTGAGCGTTTTCGACCACGCATCCGTCGCGGCGATGCCCAGGCGATAAATCTCTTTGGGCACCAATTTGCTCTGCCAGCCCATTTCCGGAGCGGCGTCTGCGTTGAATGGTCCCTGCATGAACCACAACGCGCCGGCCGCGTAAGGCGTGTTCATCTGGCGGTCGATGTATTCAGGCACACCGGCTTCCAGAGCGCCTGGCCCTTGGGCATCGCTCGGAATCAATTGGGCGACAGCGGCGTTGATGAACGCCCATTCTTCGGCGGTGAAGTAGCTGGGTTCATAGGTGCTGGTGCTGACCGGCGCTTTGACGGGACCGGCCGGGGCTGCTTCGGGCGCGGCCATCAGGACTGCGCTGCCCAGACCGCTGCTGGCAACGGTGACCACCGGGATCAAGGTCAGGGATTTGCGCAAAAACTCACGCCGCGGGTTGTCTCGATCTTGATCGGACATAGGGTGGCACCTCATCAGGCAGTAGCGGTTTTTCAGCCGTCTCGCAGGACGACTTTTCGTTTTGGCACCGATGAAGATCGCCCCGCATCGGTAATATTGAGAAACAAATGGTAGCAGGCTAAGCATCAAGATGAACCGATTCAGCTGAAAAACCTCGGTTTTGCAACGAAAGCGATCGGCTGATTCACGATTCTTTGACAGAGGAGTCACAGGCCTTTGACCGCTGGGAGTTGAAGCTCAGTGTCATCTTCCCGATTCCTGAACGGTCACCCCGAGCATGTCTCTACTGCGTTGTACCCAGGCGATCTGCCTGTCGCTGGCCGCACTTTTAAACCTGCCGCTGGCCCTTGCCGACGACAGTGCATTACCCCGACCTGAGGAATGGGCTCAATCGGTCGAGGTGCAGTACAACCTTTTCAAAATGTCCCCGACGCTCTATCGCAGTGCATTGCCAGACAGGGGCGCTGTGCCGTTACTGGAAAAACTCAAGGTCGGGACGGTTATCTCGTTCTTGCCAGAGTCGGATTCAAGCTGGTTAACGACGCCAGGAATCGCACAAATACAGCTGCCCTACCGCACCAACCATGTGGATGACGCGGATGTACTCAATGCCCTTCGAACGATCCAGACCGCTGAAGCCAAGGGGCCGGTGCTGATGCACTGCAAACATGGCTCGGACCGCACGGGCTTAATGGCGGCGATGTACCGGGTCGTGTTGCAAGGCTGGAGCAAGGAAGACGCCCTGAACGAAATGACCCAGGGCGGCTTTGGTGACAGCACTCATTTCAAGGACAGCGTCCGTTACATGATGCAAGCCGATGTCGACAAGCTCCGCACCGCGTTGGCCAACGGCGATTGCAGCACCAGTCCGTTCGCCAGTTGTTCGATGAAGAACTGGTTCAAATCAGCCCATGTCGAGTAAATCGTTGCCTCAGCGGGGTAACGGCCTCTGACGAAAGCGCGAACAGATCTTCGGCAATCGGCCGTTCAAGAAACGCTTCCAGAGCGGTCAGCAAAGAACGCGAATCGCCCGAAGAAAAAAACGCCTCGCGAAAGGCTCGCCCTGTTTGCGCATTGAAAACCCAATCCTGTTGGAATCGCTTGAAGGCTTCGATAGCCAATACGTGTGACCACTGGTAGGCGTAAACGGAGGCGGCGTAACCGGTCACCAGATAATCGAAGCTGTTTGCGAACCGACAATAAGACGGCAGTTGCACGTGGGGAAGCTCCCGCTGAACCTCTTCGAATACTTGCTGGATGCTACGACCATCGCCTTGGCTGCGATGCACTTCGAAATCGAACATTGCGCCCAACAGCAAGAGTGCGGTTTGTCGGCTGGTCTGGGTTTCGAGGGCTGACAATGCCGCGTCTACCCGTGCCTCGGTCAAGCGTTCAGCGCTTTGGTGGTGGGCACCCAGCCATAACAGAAACTCCCGTGACAGGCACCATTGCTCGAATACTTGCCCTGCAAATTCCGCACTGTCGCGCCCCAGTTGGAAAATGCCGGAGAGGTTGTGATGCGGCGAACTCGTCAGCACATGCTGCAGACAATGACCGAACTCATGAAAAAGCACCCGCAGATCCTTGTACTCAAGCAGGCACGGATGGCCGTCGACCCCTGGTGTGAAGTTGCAGTGAAGATCGGCAATCGGTAGTGCTACGCGGCCTTCGGCGTTTCTTCGTCGGTTTCGCAGCGTGCCGGTCCAGGCGTAATCCGGGGCTTCCTTGCGGTGGTACGGGTCAAGATAAATATGCCCGAGGGTTTGGCCATGCTCGCTGATCTCAAACAGTCGCACATCGTTATGCCAGCGACTGAATTCAGCCTGCTCGAGAATCCGGATCCCGAACAGGCGTTCGCAGAACAGGCAGAGTCGTCGCAAGGTGCCGTCCAGGGGGAAATAGTCGCGCAGATTCTCCAGGGCTTGAGGGAAACGATGGTGGCGCAGTTTTTCAGCGAGAAATTCGTGGTCCCAGGCCTGTACTTCCGAAATGCCCCGTTCGAGCGCAAACGCTTGTAGCTCCTTTGAATCCTGTGCAAGTGACGGTGTGTTCAACGTAACTTGTCGACGCAGAAAACGCTGAACCTGATCGGTGGACTCAGCCGCTGCGGTGGCCAGACGCAGTTGCGCGAAATTGTCGAAACCAAGCAGTTCGGCTTTCTGGTGGCGCAGCGAAAGCATCAGCGTCAGTACAGGATCATTATCGAACTCGTCGGTATTCGGGCCTTGATCGGACGCGCGCGTGGAATACGCCACGAAATATTCTTCTCGCAATGCCCGATTTTCGGCGTACATCATGATTTGCTGGCAGGTGTTTTCATCCAGGGGAATCAGCCAGCCTTCATGTCCTGCTTCTTTGGCCAGGTGTTTCAGGCGATTTTTTACGGTGGGGTATAAACCTTCCAGAACCGCAACGTCATCGACGTGCTTGGTCCAGGCAGCGTTGGCACTTTTCAGATGGATGAGAAACAGCTCTTCGAGTCGATTAATGTCGAGGTTCAACCGGGCCAGCTTTTCCCGTTGCGCCCGGGGCAATTCGATTCCCGCCAATTGAAATTTGCGCAGAATCTTGGCCAGCGCGGCCTTGCGTGGCTCATCGAAGTTGAGGGCGATCGAACTGTTCGCCAACCGCTGGTATGCCTCAAACAACGCGCGATTGCTCATTTTTTCGGATTGGTACTTCGCTCCGGCGTCATTGCATGCAGCAACTGCCGTGTTCCAGGCGGTATCGTCGTGTTTCGTCATCGCCAGGGTCTGGATGATGTCCAAAGCCTCGCTCAGCCGTGCATCGACTTCATCGATGGCCAGAACCAGATCATCCCAATTGGGAAGTACGGATTGGCTGATGATGGTTTCGGCAATGACCTGTCGGTTGTCGGTGATGATCGTTGTGATTGCCGGCACGAGGTGTTCGGTGCGGATCTGCGACCAGGGCGGCAGGTCCCAGGCCTGCAAAAGCGGATTGGTGTCGGGCATGGCGTCTTCCTTGAGTAGAGGCTGAATGTGGTCAGCCTATAAAGGAAGCGCAGGGCAAAGGTGGTAGATAGATACCACCTTCCACTCCGTTCTGAAGTGGAAGGTGGCGGTGACTCAGTGTTGCTCGTCAGGTTTTTTCTTCAGCTTCGGATTGGGGAAAAACTGCACGGCCTGAACCTTGGCGTCCGGGACCTTCAGCGCCGAAGTGTTGACCCGCGTGCCCAACTCCTTGGGCACGGACAGGCCTTGTTCATTCAGCGTGTCGGAATAACCGCAGGCCACGCACTCACGGTGCGGGACAGCGTCTTCGTTCCACATCATCAACTTGTCCGGCTCGCTGCAGGCCGGGCAGACTGCCCCGGCGATAAAGCGTTTTTTCGTGATCACAGGACCCTCGCTCATGCTGCCGCGACCTCACTCAGGCCGCTGTGGCGCAAGAGTGCGTCAATCGACGGCGGACGTCCGCGGAAGTCGACGAACAGCACCATCGGTTCCTGGGAGCCACCGCGCGCCAGGATCGCTTCGCGGAAGGCGCGGCCGGTTTCGGCGTTGAGTACGCCTTCTTCTTCGAATTTCGAGAAGGCATCGGCGGACAGCACTTCAGCCCATTTGTAGCTGTAGTAGCCCGCCGCATAACCGCCGGCGAAAATGTGGGCGAAGCTGTTGGGGAAACGGTTGTAGGCCGGCGGACGCATGACCGAGACCTCGTCGCGTACGCCTTCAAGTACCTGCGCCACGCTACGGCCATCACCGTGGGTGGCGTGCAGGTCGAAGTCGAACAGCGAGAACTCCAGTTGGCGGACCATCATCAGACCGGACTGGAAGTTCTTCGCGGCGAGCATTTTCTCCAGCAGGTCCTGAGGCAGCGGTTCGCCGGTTTCATAGTGACCGGAGATCAGCGCCAGACCTTCAGGCTCCCAGCACCAGTTCTCCATGAACTGGCTTGGCAGCTCGACCGCATCCCAGGCCACGCCGTTGATGCCGGATACGCCGGCGTGTTCAACGCGGGTCAACAAGTGATGCAAGCCGTGACCGAATTCGTGGAACAGGGTGGTCACTTCATCGTGGGTCAACAGCGCTGGCTTGCCGCTGTCGGCCGGGGTGAAGTTGCACACCAGGTTCGCCACCGGACTTTGCAGTACGCCGCTGATCGTGCGGCGACGGTCACGGGCGCCGTCCATCCAGGCACCGCCGCGCTTGTTGGCGCGGGCGTAGAGGTCGAAGAAGAAGCGGCCGACGTGCTGGCCGTTTTCCTTGATCTCGAACAGGCGAACATCCGGGTGCCAGGTGTCGAAGCCTTTCAGTTCGGCGATTTCAATGCCGTACAGGCGCTGAACGATAGCGAACAGACCGCCCAGCACTTTATCGATCGGGAAGTAAGCGCGAAGGGCTTCCTGGGCAACGCTGTAGCGCTGCTCGCGAAGCTTTTCACCGTAGAAACCGCTGTCCCAGCTTTGCAGATCCGGGCAGCCTTGTTCGGCGGCGTACGCCTTGAGCTGTTCCAGATCCCGGGCGGCGAACGGCTTGCTGCGCTTGGCCAGATCGCGCAGGAAACTCAGCACCTGATCGCTGGATTCGGCCATTTTGGTGGCCAGGCTCAGCTCCGAGAAGCTGGCGAAACCGAGCAGCTTCGCCAATTCCTGACGCAGGTCGAGGATTTCTTCCATGACCGGGCCGTTATCGTTCTGACCGGCATTCGGGCCTTGGTCCGACGCACGGGTGCAGTAGGCGGCGTAGACTTCTTCGCGCAGGGTGCGGTCCTGGGCGTAGGTCATCACCGCGTAGTAGCTCGGGAATTCCAGGGTGATCAGGAAGCCTTCCAGGCCTTTGGCCTGTGCCGCCGCGGCCATTTGCGCCTTGGCCGAATCGGTCAGGCCGGCGAGGGCGGCTTCATCGGTGACGTGCTTGGTCCAGGCCTGAGTGGCGTCTAGCAGCTGGTTGGAGAAACGGCTGCCCAGCTCCGACAATTTGCTCTGCACTTCGGCGTAACGCTTTTGTTCGGCTTCCGGCAGGTCGATACCCGACAGACGGAAGTCACGCAGGGAGTGTTCCAGGATAGTTTTCTGCGCCACCTCGAAACCGGCCGCTTCAGGGCTGTTGGCCAGCGCTTCGAATGCCTCGAACAACTCGCGGTTCTGGCCCAATTCGGTGGAGTAGGCACTCAAGGCCGGCAGACAGGACTCATAGGCTTCGCGCAATTCGGCGCTATTGCACACGGCGTTCAGGTGACTGACCGGGCTCCAGGCGGCGCCCAGTCGATCGTTCAGCTCGTCCATCGCCAGCACCAGGCCGGCCCAGGTCGGTTGTTTGCCTTGGGTTTTGAGGATCTCGGTAATGGCGGCGCGGTTGTCAGCCAGGATCTGTTCAATAGCCGGTTGCACGTGTTCGGCACGGATCGCCGAGAACGGCGGCAGGTCGTAGGACTGCAAAAGAGGGTTGTTCACGCTCACGGTTGGCACCTTGGCTGGAAGAAACATTGCGCCATCTTAATTACAATCGACGCTCACCGCAGCTATCAGCAAAAGAGAGAGCCTATCGTGACCCTTCGCAAGTATCAGAACCACACGCCGCTACTGGGCAAAGGCGCCTTTGTCGACGGTTCGGCGGTGGTGATCGGCGACGTTGAAATCGGCGAAGACAGCTCGGTCTGGCCGCTGACGGTGATCCGTGGCGACATGCACCGCATCCGTATCGGCGCGCGCACCAGCGTGCAGGACGGCTGTGTGCTGCACATCACCCACGCCGGGCCGTTCAATCCCGATGGCTTTCCGTTGCTGATTGGCGACGATGTGACCATCGCGCATAAAGTCATGCTCCACGGCTGCACCGTGGGCAATCGGATTCTGATCGGCATGGGCAGCATCGTCATGGACGGTGCGGTGGTCGAGGACGATGTGATCATCGGTGCTGGCAGCCTGGTGCCACCGGGCAAACGCCTGGAAAGCGGCTTCCTTTATGTGGGCAGCCCGGTGAAGCAGATTCGGCCACTGACTGACAAGGAAAAAGCCTTTTTCACCTACAGCGCAGCGAACTACGTGAAGCTCAAGAATTTGCACTTGGCTGAAGGCTACGACCAGCTCTGACCCTGCGCCCTTATTCAGGATTCAACATGCATTACCAAACCGTATTGTTCGACCTCGATGGCACCCTGACCGATCCACGCGAGGGCATCACCCGTTCGATCCAGTACGCCTTGAGCAAACTGGGGATCGATGAGCCCGACCTGAGCAAACTTGAACACTTCATCGGTCCGCCGTTGTTGCAGGCGTTCATGCAGTTCTACGACTTCGACGAGCCCAAGGCCTGGGAAGCGGTGAACTTCTATCGCGAACGCTTCAAGGTCACCGGCCTGTACGAAAACCGCGTATTCGACGGCGTCACTCCCCTGTTGGAAACCCTCGGCGACCAAGGGCGACAGCTGTACATCGCGACGTCCAAACCGTGGATTTTTGCCCGGGAAATTGCCCGGCACTTCGACTTTGCCAAGCACTTCAAAGTGATCTATGGCAGCGAACTGGATGGTACCCGGACCAACAAAGTCGAGCTGATCGCCCACTTGATGGCCGAACAAGGCCTGGACCCGGCCAGCACCCTGATGATCGGTGATCGTAAACACGACCTGATCGGGGCGCGCAGTAACGGGCTGGATGCCGCGGCGGTGGGTTACGGTTTTGGCAGTCGGGAAGAGTTGAGCGCAGAAGCCCCGACCTGGCACTTCGAGACGCTGGAGGAGATGCACCAGGCGTTTTTGCGGCGCTAATGAAATTGCTTTCGCGGGCAAGCCACGCTCCCACAGGATCCGTGTCGTCCACATTTTTCGTATACGACACGGATCCTGTGGGAGCGGGCTTGCCCGCGAAGGCGCCCGTTCAGCCACTGAAATTTTATGATCCCGCCAAAGCCTTCAACGCCGCCTTGCGCTCCCCGACCGGCAACGCACCAAGCTGCTCGACTGCTGCATAAAACTTCGCCCAATCTCCGCCCACCTGCCTGAACAACGCCGCAAACGCCGCCACCCATTGGTCGTACAGCCCAAATGGCAACAGACGGGCATTGTTCATCGGTGCATTGATCCACGCGTCATAGCGTTTGTCCCCAGCCCATTGGCTGTCGCGCAGCTGCCGGTATTCATCCCGCAAGCGTTCGAACTCGTCGGCTTTGCGCTGACGCATCTGGTCGGCGGGCAGGGGCAGGGTGTATAGCCGTTCGAGTCGCGAGCGGGTATCCAGAACCAATTGAACGAACTGGTTGCGTTGTTGCACCTTCGCGCCGCTGTCCGGTGCCAGGCCGCGGAATGCACGCCATTGGCGGGTGCCTTCCTGTTCGACGAAGGTGGCGAAAGACTCATTGAATTCAGTGTCATCCTTCACATAAAAACGTTGATGCGCCAGCTCATGGAAGATCAGCGTGGCCAATCGTTCGTCACCCCAGGCCATCATCGAACTGATAATCGGATCATTGAACCAGCCGAGCGTCGAATAAGCCTCGACGCCACCGATCGACACGTCCATACCTTGCAAACGTTGCAACGCAGCCTCACCGCGGGCCGCGCTCTGACTGTAATAACCGCGATAGGCAACGCAACCGGCGATCGGGAAGCAATGGTTCTGTGGGGTCAGGGAAAATTCCGGCGTGGCAAACACGTTCCAGACTACGAACGGCCGGCCAATGTCGGCGTACAAACGGTAACTCTGGTTATCCGGCAGCCGCAGCTGTTGGCTGGCGAACGTGCGGGCCCTTTGCGATTGAGTCAGGTGCGCACGCAATAGCGGATCGCGACCGGGATCGGCAATCACTTTGGAAACCGGCTCACGCGCCCGCAGCAATTGCAGCTGACCACTGGCCAATTGGCCGTAATAGCTGACGCCGGCGCAACCGTTGAGAAACAAAAACAGCACGCCCGGAAACAAAATGCGTAAAACGCGATCAAGTAACCCAAGGCTTGGAAGCGGCCTGATCAAAATGAATCATCCCTGGAGAGTCTGCCCGCAAGACTATCCCGCCTGACTGGAGCTCCGCTATGCGCACGTTGATGCTGACAGGAACCCTGTTGATGCTGGCAGGTTGTGCTGGATTCGGATTACCCCCCCATGATCCGTCTCAAGCGTGGATCGACCTGGATTCGAAGCAGGAAGACACCGCGCTGCAAGCGCTGGAAGTCGATGACAAGGCCGCCATCGACAAACGCTATTTCGAGGTTCAGCCGGGTAGCCATGAGTTGACGGTTCGTTATCAATTCCCGGTCGCACCCACCAATATCGGTCCAGACGCCGAGCCGCTATGGCGTGACTGCCAGCTAAACGTGAAATTCAACGACTTCAACGCCGGCGAGCGGTATCAGCTCAAAGCAGGAAATATCGGCTTTCGGCCATGGGCAAAACTTTATGATCAGCAGCGAAAAGTGATTGGCCAAGGTGTACCGGCAGGCTGCCAGCGTACCTGATCGGCGCTATTCTAAAGGACTGGTCCTTGAGAAAATCATCATGCGCAGGTTACCGCTATTGCTTGCTGCAATCATCGTTGCAGGCTGTCAGAGCCCGTTGCCAGCGGTTAATCCGCAGATGGCCTGGGTCGAGTTTTCTACACCATTCCCCAACGATAAATTGCTGATGGCCGAACGCCTGGACAATCAGCGGTTGACCGACGGGCGTTTTTTCCAGGTCACCCCCGGTAGCCATGAGCTGACTGTTCGATTCGACTTTGAAGTGCCCGGTGGTGGTGGCCTGGGCATGATGAACGGCCCCTCGGAACGCTTGTGCTACCTGACCATCAACTACGATCATTTCGAAGCCGGCCAGCGTTATGTGCTCGAAGGCCGTTCGATAGCGTTCACCCCTGGCGCCCGGTTGTACAACGCCAAGCGTGAAATCGTCGCGCAAGATCGAGAGTCCTATTGCCTCATGTGAGGAGAATCAGCGGTCGTTCTTCTGGTAGATGATTTTCTTCGTGCCGCCTTCGCATGAACCGACGACCATGTTCTGATCGTGTACTTCGTCGTTGGTGACGATTTCCAGCGTGTAGGACGAGACGTTATTGGCCTGGATCTTGGCTTCGATCTCGGCCTTGAGTTCTTCACAGGATTTCGTTGCCGCCAGGGCCGATGTGGCCAGCGCGCAACAGATAATCGCCAAGGCAAAACGTTTCATGGTTGAAGCTCCTTTGAGGCAGCGCGCAGAGTAATGCGCGTTAGCTGCTGCCATTTATTCGACCACAATTTCGCCAGCCCTGTTTGTTTAAGGGCAAAAAAGATCGCAGCCCGCCGAGGCTGCGATCTTTTTATCGGGGATTGCGATAACCCGCTATCAGCTGACCAACGTTGCATCCAGACTGATTTTTGCATTCAGAACTTTGGAAACCGGGCAGCCTTCTTTGGCTTTATTGCTCAGTTCCTCAAATTGCGCCTGGGTCGCCCCAGGAATCTTCGCCTTGAGGATCAGTTTCACCGCCGTGATCGCGAATCCGCCGTCCACCTGGTCCAGAGTGACTTCGGCATTGGTATCGATGCTGTCAGCCTTGAGACCGGCATCGCCGAGAATCATCGAAAATGCCATGGAGAAACAGCCCGCATGCGCTGCGCCGATCAGCTCTTCCGGATTGGTCCCCTTGCCGCCTTCGAAGCGCGCCTTGAAGCCGTAGGGCGCTTCTCTGAGAACACCGGTTTCCGTGGAAATCGAGCCGATGCCGGTTTTCAGATCACCTTCCCAATGAGCTGATGCTTTCTTTGTGATAGCCATGAATGCCTCCTCAAGATTCCGGCGCGAGCGTCGCGCCTTCGTGGTTTTCGGTTGCTAGGGTTCTGAGGATAGACCGTGGTGCAAAGTTCACCTGATCTGATTGTTCCTCTTATTTCGTAGGAATTTTGGCTCTGCCATTGAAACTCGGGTATATGCCCTCATTGCATGAATCACGCTTATAGATTCGGCAGGTTTTCGTTTGTAAGAAAAAACCTGCGCCCCCCAATTGGAGAAGCAGGCTTATGAAACGACTGTCCGATATCAAGTTTTCCACCCTCGATCTGGTGCCCGTGCGGGAGAACGGCAGCGCGGCCCAGTCGCTGCGCAATTCCCTGGACCTGGCGCAGCACGTCGAAAAGTTCGGTTACAACCGTTTCTGGGTTGCCGAACACCACAACATGGACGGCATTGCCAGTTCGGCGACTTCGGTACTGCTTGGCTACCTGGCCGGCGGCACTTCGACCATTCGAGTTGGCTCGGGCGGTGTGATGCTGCCAAACCACGCGCCGCTGGTGATCGCCGAGCAGTTCGGCACGCTCGAAAGCCTGTACCCGGGCCGGATCGACCTGGGTCTGGGCCGTGCTCCCGGTTCCGACCAGATGACCGCTCGCGCCTTGCGTCGTGAACGCTCTGGCAGCGCCGACGAGTTTCCGGAAGACGTGGCGGAGCTGATGCGCTACCTCGGCCCGCGCACCCCGGACCAACGGATTATCGCAATGCCAGGCACCGGCACCAATGTCCCGGTCTGGCTGTTGGGCTCCAGCCTGTTCAGTGCACAACTGGCAGGTGAACGCGGTTTGCCCTACGCCTTCGCTTCACATTTCGCACCGCGTTTCATGCATGAGGCCATTCGCGTCTATCGCAATCACTTCAAGCCTTCAGCGGTATTGGATAAGCCCTACGTGATGCTCGGTGTGCCGTTGGTGGCGGCCGATACCGACGAGCAGGCCGATTATCTGGCGACCTCGGTCTATCAGCGCATCCTGGCGTTGATGCGTGGCCAGAGCCTGGTGCAACGTCCGCCGGTAAAAACCATGGACGGCCTGTGGCTGCCTCATGAAAAAGAAGCCGTCGGCGATTTCCTTGGCCTGGCGATGGTTGGCAGTCCGCAGAAAATCCGCGCCAAACTGGACGTGCTGATCGAGCAGACCCAGGCGGACGAGCTGATTTTTACCTGCGACTTGTACGAACATGCCGATCGCGTGCATTCCTATGAGCTGCTGGCGCAGGTCATGAAGGGCTGACGTTCAAATAGCGAGCCCAAAAAAGCCGATGTCGTTGCGTCGGTTTTTTCATTTTCGAGGGTGGTCAGCCTTGCTTGTAGACGATTTGCTTGGAGCCTTTTTCACAGGTGCCGACGACTTTCCCGTCAGCAGCGGCGCCTTTATCGATGATTTCCAGTGAATAATTAGAAATGCCCTTGGCATCGAGTTTCGCTGTGATTTCGGCTTTCAGTTCTTCGCACGACTTGCTCTGAGCCAGGGCTGTTCCCGCAAGACTCAACAAACCTACCGCTAAAATAAAATGCTTCATCGGTCGCATTCCCTGGTCGGATCAATAGGGGCACCCAGCAATCAGCGGGTGTAAATATGTAGCGCTTTGCCATTCCCTATGGCGCTCGGCCAGCGCGCAGGCTCAGAAGATTAGCTCAACCTCAGCTACTGGCAATCCGGAACCCGACCTTGAGCGTCACCTGAAAGTGCGCTGCCTTACCGTCCTTGATGTGCCCGCGGGTTTCGGTCACTTCGAACCATTCCATATATTTAAGGCTTTTGCTGGCCTCGGCCAGTGCGTTGTTGATGGCGTCTTCGATGCTGCTGGTGGACGAACCGACGAGTTCGACTTTTTTATAGGTGTGATGGTCGGTCATGGCGTTCTCCTCAGGGTGTGAAATACAGCCTAGCAGTGATTTTTCGTATTACTTCTGTCGGCCAATCCGAAGTGAAAGTTCAGATTTACTGCACTTTCTCGAAGCCCTGAAGTCCCAACCAACACACGCAACTCAATCAATGCAGGAGAGCCACCATGGCCAACACCTCTTTACGTAAAGCCTCATTGCAAAGCATGGAAGCCGAAATCGAGAGTCTGCTGAAGTCTTTGGAAAATCTGAAGGACGACGCCTCGGACGAGTCGCGTAAAACCCTGAAAGTCCTGAAAAGCAACGCCGAGAACGCGCTGAAGCATTCGCGCCACCTGCTCAGCGATGCCTACGAAGAAGTCAAAGTCAAAACCCGTGAAACCGGGATTGCCACGCGGGACTACGCCCAGGAACACCCTTGGACGACAGCGGGTGTGGCTGTCGGTGCATTGGGTCTGCTCGCGGCTTATCTGCTGTTCAAACGCGGTGACTAATCCGTCTGGCGCAGCTCGTTTTTGAGCCACTGCGCCAGTTGCCGAGCGCGGCCGTCCGCGGCGCGCTTGGGTAGCCACAACGCCAGTTGCGCCGGGGTTTCACTGAAGCCCCAAGGCGCAACCAGGCGCCCGGCTTTCAAGTCCTCGGCCACCAGCGGTTCGGGCGCAATCGCCACACCCAGGCCGGCCACTGCGGCCTCCAGCAAATAATACAAATGCTCGAAACCCTGTCCGTACTTCAATGCTTTGGTGTCGAGGCTGCTTTGCTGTGCCCAACTTGGCCAAGCCTGAGGGCGGGAGGTCGTATGCAGCAATGGCTCGCCCAACAGTGCTGCGGGCGGTGCGTTTTGCAGTCGTTCGTAGCCCGCGAATCGCGGGCTCATGACCGGGCCGATCCGTTCGCTCGCCAACTCATAGACCTGCATGTCCGCAGGCCACGGTGGCTCGGCAAATACCAGCAAGGCGTCCAGCCCCGGCCGGCGCGGATCGAGATCACCCTCACCAGCCGACAGGTGCAGGCGCAAGTCCGGCAGGTCGGTATTCAATCGTCCCAACCTGGGAATAAACCAGCGTGCCAACAAGCTGCCCGAGCAACCCAGCACGAACGGTGCATCGGCGGTGCTTTGGGTCAGCTCTGCACAAACCGTCCGTAATCGCTCGAACGCCTCGCCACTGGCATCGCGCAAGCGAATACCGGCATCTGTGAGTTTCAGGCCGCGCCCGTCCTTGATCAGCAGGCTTACGCCCAAGTGTTCTTCAAGCACCTTGAGTTGTCGGCTGACCGCGCCATGGGTGACGTGCAGCTGTTCGGCGGCCTTGCTGACGCTGTTCAGGCGGGCAGTCGCTTCGAAGGCCCGGAGGGCGTTTAGCGGGGGAAGGTCATGGCTCATGAGATCTGTGAGTTTTCCTGACAGGTTGACGCGATCTTATCGGTTTTCAGCCTGAGGCGTCAGGGGTAGAGTTAGCCCACTCTCTCTTCAAACGCATCCCACGCATTCAACTGGAGCGACCCATGACCCAGACTAACCTGCGCAACGGCCCCGACGCCAACGGCCTGTTTGGCGCGTTCGGCGGCCGTTACGTCGCCGAAACCCTGATGCCGTTGATCCTCGATCTGGCCCGTGAATACGAATTGGCCAAGGAAGATCCTGCATTCAAAGAAGAATTGGCCTACTTCCAGCGCGACTACGTG
Organism: Pseudomonas sp. FW305-20; assembly: GCF_058788075.1. NCBI lineage: Bacteria > Pseudomonadati > Pseudomonadota > Gammaproteobacteria > Pseudomonadales > Pseudomonadaceae > Pseudomonas > Pseudomonas sp. FW305-20. The sequence continues at coordinate 81,597 of NZ_JBYTAJ010000024.1, forward strand.
GGTCGTCCAAGCCCACTGTACTTTGCCGAACGTCTGACAGAGTTCTGTGGCGGCGCGAAGATTTACCTCAAGCGCGAAGAGCTGAACCACACTGGCGCGCACAAGATCAACAACTGCATCGGCCAGATCCTGCTGGCGCGGCGCATGGGCAAGAAACGCATCATCGCCGAGACCGGCGCTGGCATGCACGGCGTGGCGACCGCCACCGTTGCTGCACGTTTCGGCCTTGATTGCGTGATCTACATGGGCACCACTGACATCGAACGTCAGCAGGCCAACGTATTTCGCATGAAGCTGCTGGGCGCCGAAGTGATCCCGGTCGTGGCCGGTACCGGCACCTTGAAAGATGCGATGAACGAAGCCCTGCGTGACTGGGTGACCAACGTTGACAGCACCTTCTACCTGATTGGCACTGTGGCCGGCCCGCACCCTTATCCGGCGATGGTTCGCGACTTCCAGTCCGTTATCGGCAAAGAAACCCGTACTCAACTGCAAGATCAGGAAGGTCGTCTGCCGGACAGCCTGGTGGCGTGCATCGGTGGCGGCTCCAACGCCATGGGCCTGTTTCACCCGTTCCTCGACGACAAGAGCGTCGAGATTATTGGCGTTGAAGCGGCCGGCTACGGCATCGAAACCGGTAAACACGCGGCCAGCCTGAACGGCGGCGTACCGGGGGTACTGCACGGCAACCGTACCTTCCTGCTGCAGGACGACGATGGTCAGATCATCGACGCTCACTCGATCTCTGCCGGCCTCGACTATCCAGGCATCGGACCGGAACACGCCTGGTTGCATGACATCGGCCGCGTTCAGTACACCTCGGTAACCGACGACGAAGCCCTCGACGCATTCCACAAATGCTGCCGCCTGGAAGGGATTATTCCTGCACTGGAAAGCGCTCATGCCCTGGCCGAAGTGTTCAAGCGTGCACCGACCCTGCCAAAAGATCACCTGATGGTGGTCAACCTGTCCGGTCGTGGCGACAAAGACATGCAAACCGTGATGCACCACATGGAACAGTCTCAACAAGAGCAATCCAAGCAGGAGAAACACTGATGAGCCGCCTGCAAACGCGTTTTGCCGAACTCAAGGAACAGAATCGTGCCGCCCTGGTGACCTTCGTGACCGCTGGCGACCCGAGCTATGACACCTCCCTGGCGATCCTCAAAGGCTTGCCCGGCGCGGGTGCCGACGTGATCGAGCTGGGCATGCCCTTCACCGATCCAATGGCCGATGGCCCGGCCATCCAGTTGGCCAACATCCGCGCCCTCGGCGCCAAGCAGAACCTGGCGAAAACCCTGCAAATGGTTCGTGAGTTCCGGGAAGGCAACACCGAGACGCCGCTGGTGCTGATGGGTTATTTCAACCCGATCCACATGTACGGCGTGCCGCGTTTCATCGCGGACGCAAAAGAGGCCGGCGTTGACGGTTTGATCGTGGTCGACCTGCCGCCCGAGCATAACGGCGAGCTGTGCGACCCGGCTCAGGCTGCCGGTCTGGACTTCATCCGCCTGACCACCCCGACGACCGATGATGTGCGCCTGCCGACCGTCTTGAACGGCAGCTCCGGCTTCGTCTATTACGTGTCTGTCGCCGGTGTGACCGGTGCGGGTGCGGCGACGCTGGAACACGTTGAAGAAGCCGTTGCCCGTCTGCGCCGCCATACCGATCTGCCGATCAGCATCGGTTTCGGCATTCGGACACCGGAGCAAGCGGCGTCCATCGCGCGCCTGGCGGATGGTGTGGTGGTGGGGTCGGCGTTGATCGATCACATCGCCAATGCCTCGACGCCGGATCAGGCAGTTGATGGCGTGTTGAGCCTTTGCTCGGCGCTGGCAGATGGCGTGCGTAAAGCCCGCATCAGCTAGAGAAATCAGAGCTCGCGTCACAGACAAACAGCAAGATCAAGGGCTTCAGGACTACGTTCTGAAGCCCTTTTTGTTGTATGTGCAGTTGCTACAAGTCCGCGGTGTTTCTATCACGGCAACTCCAATCCGCCTGACGCTTTGTGCAGCTTTCGCAGGTGCTCACCCACCTGTTTCACGTTGGCTTCGTTGGCGGCCATCTCGGCTGCACGACTCGGTTCGAGCAACGCTCTTACCTCTTTGTCCAGATCGCCTGTGAGCGCCTGAAGCTGTTTCTGGCGCAGACTGCTTTCCGATTCCAGACGTTGCCACTCGCTCGGCTGCGGCAATCCATAACCACCGGTGCCGAGCAGTTCTGCCGGACGGCTGAGGAAGCCGCTGTTGGCAAGGATTTGCTGCAAAGTCGCGTTGGCCTTGTCCATGCCGCCATTTTTCAGTTCCCGAGCGCCCAGATAGCGCTGCTTTACTTCGTCCTGGGCCAGCACCAATTGTTGGCGGAAGGCTGCCTGCTCCAGTAACAGCAGGGCTGCGCTGGTGCGCAAATCGGCTTGGTCGATCCATTGCCGGCGCTCTTCAGCTTTTAAGGCGAGCCAGTCTTCGACCTTTTCCTGCTTGATCGGCAAGTGCTTCTTCAGCACTTCGAACATCGCTTGATAACGATCGCGGAAGGAGTCGAAACGATAACCCAGGCGCAGCGCTTCGCGGGGATCATCCAGCACGCTGGTGTCCGCCAGCCCACGGCCCTTGAGCACTTCCAGCAAACCGTTGGGCATGATGCTGTCCAACCCGACCAGTTTTGTATTGTTGGTGCTGCTACGCAGTAGCTTCAGGCCCTCTACCGCGCAGTTATTGGACAGGAAGAAGTAGTTGCCATCGTAACTCCAGTGCATTTCGGCGGCGTGTTCCACCACGTCTTCGATCTCGCTGCGCGACAGGGTCAGCGGCACCGAGGCCAGGCTGCGCAATTCGGTCTTGGTGTATTCATCGATCACCTGGGCCAACGGCAGGACAAACAGGCGTGACGGATATTTGCCTACCAATCCGTCCCAGCTCGACAGTTGCACATCACCGACGAAGGCGCGGTAGGACAACACCAGGTGCTGATCCAGATCCAATCGACAATCCGGCCCGCGTGGTCGTCCGGGTGCACAGATCACCAACCGCAACATGCTGTGACCCCAGCGGCTGACCCAGTTCTGGTTGGCTTCAGCCAGCAGATAGTCGACGGCGTAGACCCGTTCCGGATCGACCTGGCCCAGGGGCGTTTTGGCGAAATCATTGCCGGCATTGAGGAAGGAAAAGGATTTGCCGCAGGTGTCTTTAGCGGCGGGCGCCCAGCCGAAATGTTCTTTGTAATAACGGTACAGCGCAGGACGGCGACAGGCGTATGCCGGGTCGAGAAGGAAATACTCCATGTTGACCGCGACGAACTCCTTGGGGCTGCTCGTCTCGTAAATGTCCGGGCTGCGAGCAATTTGCCGGTTGTGCTGTTCGCGCTCGCCACGACGGCCTACGTATTGCGGCCAGCCGGCGAGGTCCAGCAGGCGCGGGTCGTCGCTGAGCGTAAAGCGTCGGTCGAACTGGCCGCGGCATTGATCGGGAATGCCAATCAACCCTGAGCTGCTGTTACGGCGGGTGCAGCGTTGAACCAGCCTGCGCTCCGCATCTGGCCATAGGCGCGAGCGGTCATAAATGTGGGTGAGTTCGTGCAACACCGTTGCAAGCATTTCGCGGCGCACGGTGCCATGGGGGCGATAAGTCTTTTTGGTCGCGGCGCTGCCGTCAGTGAGGCTGGCAAGCAGGTTGCGGTTCAGGTCGAGCTCCGACACCAGCGACGCCTGGCCATAAGCGTTGCTCGGCATGTTATCGGTCCAGCCGACGTCGATGCGTCGGTCGAGCTGCTCGATGAACCGCGGCGGCAGCGCCTGCATGGCTTCATCCAGCAGCGCCTGGCTGGCCTGTTGTTGAGCGGGGCTGAGGCCTTCGGTTTTAAGCCTTAATTGCAAGTCAGCCTGGGCCACGTTGCCGAGCAGCAACATGACCCCGGCCAACAGCCAGGCGCCTGTCGACCTCACAGTGCGAGGATGGCTTCGGCGAGAACCTGATCACTGGCGTCGCGAGCTTCCGGTACGCGGGTACGCAACGTGTTGAAGGCCGCTTCCAGGTGCGCGCCACGAATCTCGCCATCGCTGGCGACGAAACTGGCCGCATCGTCGTGGGCTTCACGAATGATCTTTGAGTCTCGGATGGACGTCGTGGTATCGGAAGTGAAATCAAGTGTGCGCTGGGTGGCATTGATGAGGATGTTACTGGTGGCGACCAGAGTGTGCGCCTGGGCCACATCGACCAGGAACAGAAGGCCAAGGGCGGCAACAATCAGAGGGCTACGCATGGAACGACTCCGCAAGAACAAGGATAACTATTGGACGAGAATTGCCTGCGCCAGTTCAAGGTCGCTGGCACGAAGTTTTGGCTGGGTCCGGCGCAGATAAACCAGGGCGGACTCCAGTTGTGCTCCTCGCAGTTGGCCGTCACTGGCGATGAACGCCGCAGCGTCATCGTGTGCCGCGAGTAGCAGCTTACGGTCGAAGGGGGCGGAGGTCACCATGCTTGAGGCGTAGCCGGTAGCCACGATGCCTTGGGTAGACAGATTGAAGGCGTCATAGGCATGGACCGAGCCCACCCAGCAGGCTGCCACGAAAAGCGGGGAGATCAGCAGATTTGAAAGAAAACGCATGAGACTCGATAGCTGAAGGCGAGTCCCAAGGCTAGCGCAACGCCCGATCTAGAGCCAGCGCCAAAACATTGGGACACGGCGGGCGTGTCCCACTTCAGTGGTGACGCTTAGATAGTCAGTATGGCTTGCGCCAGTTGTGCGTCACTCGCGTTCAACTGAGGTGCCTGGTGGCGAATATGGTCGAGTGCACTTTCCAGTTTCACGCCACGAATGGCGCCTTCGCTGGCCACGAAGCTGGCGGCGTCGTCGCGTGCGGCACGTACGATTTTGTCATCGCGAAAGGAAGAAGTGACATCGGAGGTCGCATCGGACGTGGCCTTGAGCGCGCCGACGACGGCATCGGTGGTCACGATAAAGCTGGTGGCGTGGGAATTGGCGGCCACGGCAAGCAGGGCTGCAGCGCTGAGCAGACGAAGACGGGACATGGTGGAACTCCTTTGGAAAACCGATTAAGAGGTGGCGCAGTGTCTGTTTATTCAGACGCCAGTCGTGCAGCGTTCGCCACGCTCCATTTGGATATTAGGCCTATGGTATCGGTTCGCACAGTCCCGTCTGTTCAAGCAGGAAGTTAACGCCAGAACGGTTTATTCATTTCGTGGAGACGATCCGCGTGGCTGATGTTCAGGTCCGAGAGTTGCCGGTCATCCAGTTGGCCCAGCAAACGCCGGGTTCGGGCCCTTTCCAGGTGGTTGGCAACGCCCCTCAGCCATCTACGAAACCCAAGGAAGCGAGGCGTTGTTTGGGGCGTAGAAACGGAAACATCCAGTAAGTGATTCATGGCGCGGTCCTTTTGCTGGCAGTTGAGGATTTCATGGTGATCCCGTCCTCTCTTCCGCAACAGATACACCGCGCTGAAATTGTACTGGTTCAATTGTTTAAATAGTAAAACTGTACCTGTCGAGCAGGGTCTCTACTGTATTACCCGTTTTGAGGGGCCAAAACGACAAAGCCCGTCGTGGTTCCCCACGACGGGCTTTGTTTTTTCAATTTGGAGTGCTGGCGGTGGACCCGGTGGGTCAGAGCCAGCGACGCTAACTTAGCGCCAGAACGGCTTGCTCAGCTCTTCGTAGCGTTGTGCTTCGCTAATCCCTGCGTCAGCCAGCAGACGCGAATCCAGACGAGCCAGTTGATGGCGGCTGGAGATGCGGCGCTGCCACAGCATCAGGTTTGCGAGAACGCGAAGAGGCGTGGAAGCCTGGGTTTTTACAGCGTTGTCTTCGAAAAACAGCTCGGAACTGAGTGTACGTTCCATGGTTGACATCCTTCCGCTTATGGCGGGATTAGGTAGTGGTTTAACTGATGCCAATGATCCTCTCGTTTGGCCAGTCTCTCTAGATACAGTTCACCTGTATTGTGAGGTACCAGTTAACTGTTAAAGGGTGGTGTACTGGTCGAAATTGAGGCAACTGTACTTGTCCGCACTAATATCGTGCGTTTTTGCTGGATTGACTTGGAAAGGTAGGCAATTACGGTAGGAAAAGACCGGTACAGCAGTACAGTTTTATTCAGTATTTGATCTGGCAACAGCAAGCTGACGAAACTGTGTTTGCGTCAGCTGCTATCTGTACCAATTACACCGCGAGCATTCGCCCGGTTTCTTCCAGGTTGATGTGCCAGCTAAGGGCATCACGCAGGATGTGCGGTGTGTGACCGCCGAGCGCACAAGCGGCTGTGAAGTAGTCATCCAGGGCTTGGCGATAGTCCGGGTGCACGCAGTTGTCGATGATGACCCGTGCGCGTTCTCGCGGCGCCAGGCCACGCAAGTCCGCCAGGCCGATCTCGGTGACAAGGATGTCGACGTCATGCTCAGTGTGGTCAACGTGGCTGACCATCGGCACCACGCTGGAAATCGCACCGCCCTTGGCGATCGACTTGGTCACGAAGATTGCCAAGTGAGCATTGCGCGCAAAGTCGCCCGAGCCGCCGATACCGTTCATCATCCGCGTGCCACAGATGTGGGTGGAGTTGACGTTGCCATACAAGTCGAACTCAAGCGCCGTGTTGATGCCGATGATGCCGAGCCGGCGCACCACTTCCGGGTGGTTGGAAATCTCCTGCGGGCGCAGGACCAGTTTGTCCTTGTAGCGCTCAAGGTTGCCAAAAACATCGGTATTGCGACGACTCGACAAGGTGATTGAACTGCCTGAAGCAAAGCTCAGCTTGCCGGCGTCGATCAGGTCGAAGGTCGAGTCCTGAAGCACTTCGGAGTACATCGTCAGGTCTTCGAACGGCGAGTCGATCAGCCCGCACATCACCGAGTTGGCGATGTTGCCAATCCCGGCTTGCAGCGGGCCGAGCTTGTTGGTCATGCGCCCGGCAGCCACTTCCTGCTTGAAGAAGTCGATCAGGTGGTCGGCAATGGCCTGGGTATCAACGTCCGGCGGCAGCACGGTGGACGGCGAGTCGGACTGATTGGTGATCACGATCGCGACGATCTTTTCCGGCGGAATCGGGATGGCTGTGCTGCCAATGCGATCGTCGACCTTGACCAGCGGAATCGGTGTGCGGGTCGGCCGATAGGTCGGGATATAGATGTCATGCAGACCTTCGAGATTCGGGTTGTGCGCGAGGTTGATCTCGACGATCACCTGCTTGGCGAAAATCGCGAAGCTGGCCGAGTTACCCACCGACGTGGTCGGCACGATATGGCCCTGCTCCGTGATCGCCACAGCCTCAATCACTGCGATGTCCGGCAGCTTGAGTTGCTGATTGCGCAGCGACTCCACGGTTTCCGACAGGTGCTGATCGATGAACATCACTTCGCCGGCATTAATAGCCTTGCGCAGGGTGCTGTCGACCTGGAAGGGCATGCGTCGTGACAATACGCCAGCTTCGGTGAGCTGTTTATCGAGGTCGTTGCCCAGGCTGGCGCCGGTCATCAGGGTGATTTTCAGCGGGGTGATTTTGGCGCGTTCGGCCAGTGCGTGGGGCACGGCTTTGGCTTCGCCGGCGCGGGTGAAGCCACTCATGCCGACGGTCATGCCGTCCTCAATCAGAGCGGCGGCGTCAGCAGCGCTCATCACTTTATCCAACAACGAAGGCAAGCGGATACGGTCACGGTACATGGATTGTTATCTCGGGCAACGAAAGCAAGGAGTGCAGTCTAGTGATTTCAAAAAAAATCCTCCCGCTACCATGGTCGAATGCAGAGCCCCGATTTAGAGCCTTTGGTCGGTTTTTAGCGGGCAATAAAAAACCCCAGCCTACTAAAGGCTGAGGTTTTGGGTATTGCGCTGGAGCAGGTTTTACTCGACGGCTTTGACCATGTCTTCGATGACTTTCTTGGCGTCGCCGAAGACCATCATGGTTTTGTCGAGGTAGAACAGCTCGTTGTCCAGACCGGCATAGCCGCTGGCCATCGAGCGCTTGTTGACGATGATCGTCTTGGCCTTGAACGCTTCGAGAATCGGCATACCGGCAATTGGCGATTTCGGATCGTTCTTGGCAGCCGGGTTGACCACGTCGTTGGCGCCCAGTACCAGCACCACGTCGGCCTGGCCAAACTCGGAGTTGATGTCTTCCATTTCGAACACCTGGTCGTAAGGCACTTCGGCCTCGGCCAGCAATACGTTCATGTGGCCAGGCATACGACCGGCGACCGGGTGGATCGCATACTTCACGGTCACGCCGCGATGGGTCAGCTTCTCGGTCAGCTCTTTCAGCGCGTGCTGCGCCCGTGCTACCGCCAGGCCGTAGCCCGGAACGATGATCACGGTGTCGGCGTTGGTCAACAGGAAGGTTGCATCGTCAGCCGAACCGGATTTCACCGGGCGGGCTTCTTTCGAGCCAGCAGGGCCGGCGGCGTCCGCGGTGTTGCCGAAACCACCGAGCAGCACGTTGAAGAACGAGCGGTTCATCGCTTTGCACATGATGTACGAGAGAATCGCACCGGACGAACCTACCAGCGAGCCGGCGATGATCAGCATCGAGTTGTTCAGCGAGAAGCCGATGCCTGCTGCTGCCCAGCCGGAGTAACTGTTGAGCATCGACACAACCACCGGCATATCCGCGCCGCCGATCGGGATGATGATCAGCACGCCCAGCACGAAGGCCAAGGCCAGCATCAGCGCGAAGGCGTTCAGGTTACCGGTCAGCATGAAAGTCACGCCGAGGCCCAGTGTCGCCAGGCCCAGCAGCAGGTTCAGCTTGTGCTGACCGCCGAACTGTACGGGGGCGCCCTGGAACAGGCGGAACTTGTACTTGCCCGACAGCTTGCCGAAGGCGATCACCGAACCGGAGAAGGTGATTGCACCGATGGCCGCACCGAGGAACAGCTCCAGACGGTTACCGGCAGGAATCGCATCGCCCAGTTGCTTGACGATGCCCAGCGATTGCGGCTCGACAACTGCTGCAATGGCAATGAACACCGCGGCCATACCGATCATGCTGTGCATGAAGGCGACCAGTTCCGGCATTTTGGTCATTTCAACGCGCTTGGCCATGATCGACCCGGCGGTACCTCCGACCAACAGGCCTACGATGACGTAGCCGATGCCGGCGGTGGCCAATTCGGCACCTAGCTTATAGACGAGACCCACTGTGGTGAGAATTGCCAAAGCCATGCCGAGCATGCCGTACACATTGCCGCGCCGCGAGGTGGTCGGGTGCGACAGGCCTTTCAGGGCCTGGATGAAGCAGATCGACGCGATCAAGTAGAGCGTCGTTACGAGATTCATGCTCATTACTTAGGCGCCTCTTCTTTTACTGCTTTCGGGGCTTTTTTCTTGAACATCTCAAGCATCCTGCGGGTAACCAGGAAGCCGCCAAATACGTTCACCGCTGCCAGGGCTACCGCCAGGGTGCCCATGGTCTTGCCCAGTGGCGTTACGGTCAAAGCCGCGGCCAGCATGGCGCCGACGATCACGATCGCCGAGATTGCGTTGGTTACCGCCATCAAAGGCGTGTGCAGTGCGGGCGTAACGTTCCAGACCACGTGATAACCGACATAAATCGCCAGCACGAAGATGATCAGGTTGTAGATACCGGGGGAGATAAGCTCTTCCATCGTCTGAATCCCTGCTTAGGCGTTTTTGCGGATGACTTGGCCGTCGCGGCACATCAGGCACGCGGCGACGATGTCGTCTTCGAGGTTGATCTCGAACTGGCCTTCTTTGTTGAAGACCAGCTTCAGGAAGTCCAGCAGGTTGCGTGCGTACAGGGCCGAAGCGTCTGCGGCGACGGCGCCGGCCAGGTTGGTCGGGCCGCAAATGATTACGCCGTTCTCGACCACAACCTGGTCCGCCACGGTCAGCGGGCAGTTGCCGCCCTGGGCTGCCGCGAGGTCGATGACCACCGAGCCCGGCTTCATCTGCGCCACGGTTTCCGCGCTCAACAATACTGGCGCCTTACGGCCCGGGATCAGTGCGGTGGTGATGACAATGTCAGCCTGTTTGGCGCGTTCGTGCACGGCCAGGGCCTGACGTTGCATCCAGCTGGCAGGCATTGGTCGCGCGTAACCACCGACACCAACGGCACATTCGCGCTCTTCATCGGTTTCGTAAGGCACGTCGACGAACTTGGCGCCGAGGGATTCGATCTGCTCTTTTACCGCAGGGCGTACATCAGACGCTTCGATCACTGCACCCAGACGTTTCGCTGTAGCTATCGCCTGCAAACCGGCTACACCTGCGCCAAGAATCAGCACGCGCGCCGCTTTCACGGTACCCGCAGCCGTCATCAGCATCGGCATGAAGCGTGGATAGTGGTGAGCGGCCAGCAACACGGCTTTATAACCGGCGATGTTTGCCTGGGAGGACAGAACATCCAGGCTCTGAGCGCGGGAGGTGCGTGGCGCGGCTTCCAGCGCAAACGCGGTAATGCCGCACTCGGCCAGCTTGGCAATGGTTTCATTGCTGAACGGATTGAGCATGCCCACCACAACGGTGCCGCTCTTAATCAGCGTCAGCTCGCTGTCGCTGGGGGCGACCACCTTGAGAATCAGTTCGGCACCAAACGCATCGTTGGCGCTGCCAATAATTGCGCCTGCCGCTTCATAGGCACTGTCGACAACGCTGGCATTAATACCGGCGCCGCTTTGCACAGTGACCTTATGACCCTGGCCGATCAGCTTCTTGATGGTTTCCGGGGTTGCAGCAACCCGCGTTTCACCCGTCTGGGTTTCGAGAGGAACACCAATGTGCACGTCAAATCTCCTGCGTGATCTTATTGAGTAAACCCAGGCACTTCGGATGGTGCGGCTGGGGCGGCCGATCAGCACGATCCCGCCAAATCAGGGCGGGGCGCGGCATTTTGCAGGCGAACTTAGTGCCCTTCAAGGGTTTATGAGGGGTGACGGAAAATTAACTACAAGTCACCCCGTGACCGAATGTCGCAACTGACCGGTTCAATCCCTTGCAGGCCGTGCCTTGTAAGGATTTTTATAAAAATTGGAGAATTTACGCATCGGTCAGGTGAATGAGGCGTTATTGCTCCGCAATAGAGGCTCAAGGCCACGTTTTCAGGCGCTTGTGGGACGTTTGTACTGCTTGTCGGTACAGTTATCAAATATGCGACAAATACTTATATCTGTAGTGTTTTGGTTTTGTTGACTACGCAGTCAGATTGTTGCGAAAAGCCTTTATCCTTCTAGGCTGTAGCTCTGTGCCTGATTGACCAACCAATCGCGAAATGCCCTTAAAGAGGCTGATTCGACCTTTCGCTCGGGAATCATCAAGTAATACGCCTTGATACTTGATAGCGCCTGGGGGTTGGCAATGACCAGGCGCTTCTCGGCCAATTCGCGTTGAATCAGGAACGGCGGAATCAGTGCTATTCCCATATCGTGCATGGCCGCTTGGGCAAGCATGGAGAATAGCTCGTAGCGCGGTCCTGTCATGTCTCGCGGGATATTTAGGTTTTGAGAGTTGAACCACTGGCGCCAGGCATAAGGGCGAGTGGTCTGCTGCAACAGGGGCAATTCGGCGATGTCGCCGGGAGACAGGGTTGTGTTTTTCCCCATGAGATTGGGGCTGCACACCGGCATCGGATTTTCGCCCATCAGCCTGTGGGATTCGGTACCCGACCAGTCCGCGTCGCCAAAATAGATCGCGGCATCGAAGTCGGTGTCGGCAAACAGAAAGGGCCGCGTTCGGTTAGTGAGGTTGACCGTCACTTCCGGGTGTTTTTGCTGGAAATCCTTGAGCCTTGGCAGCAGCCATTGAGTGCCAAAGGTTGGAACCACTGCCAACTCAATCACGTTGGCACCTTGCTGGCCCATCACTGACAAGGTGTCCCGTTCAACGGCATCGAGTTGGGTGGCCACCCGGCGGCTGTAGGAAAGACCGGCCTCCGTCAGCTTGACCCCACGTCGCGAGCGTCGGAACAGTTCTACGCTGAGGAACTCCTCAAGGCTGGCGATCTGTCGGCAAATGGCGCCTTGAGTGAGCGAAAGCTCCTGAGCTGCCTTGGTAAAACTTTCGTGGCGAGCGGCCGCTTCAAAGCTGATCAGGGCCGTTGTGCTGGGGATTTTCCTGCGCATGTACGTCAACCTCACTAATACATCGCATAAAAGCTATTTTGCGATGTTTCGGAGTGAGAAATTAGCACAACAGTATGCAAAATCCTCGTTTGCCGTAACGCCGAACCCGGCCTAGGATCAGCCCACGTTATTTGACCCGATTCGAGAGGACACACTCATGGGCGGTAAAGCTAGCTTCAACTGGATCGATCCCCTGCTGCTGGATCAACAGCTCACCGAAGAAGAACGCATGATCCGCGACACCGCTGAGCAATTCGCTCAGCAGAAGCTCGCGCCGCGTGTTCTCGAAGCTTTCCGCCATGAAAAGACCGACCCGGCAATCTTCCGCGAGATGGGAGAAGTAGGCCTGTTGGGCGCGACTATCCCTGAGCAGTATGGTGGCAGCGGCCTGAACTACGTCAGCTACGGCCTGATTGCCCGTGAAGTCGAACGCGTCGACTCCGGCTATCGCTCTATGATGAGTGTGCAGTCCTCGCTGGTCATGGTGCCGATCAATGAATTCGGCACCGAAGCGCAGAAGCAAAAGTACCTGCCGAAACTGGCTTCGGGTGAATGGATCGGTTGCTTTGGTCTGACCGAACCTGACCACGGCTCCGACCCAGGCGCGATGATTACTCGTGCCCGCAAAGTGGAAGGCGGCTACAGCCTGACCGGCAGCAAGATGTGGATCACCAACAGCCCGATCGCCGATGTGTTCGTCGTATGGGGCAAGGACGATGCGGGTGACATCCGTGGCTTCGTTCTGGAGAAGGGCTGGAAAGGCCTGAGCGCTCCGGCGATTCACGGCAAGGTCGGCCTGCGTGCATCCATCACCGGCGAGATCGTCATGGATAACGTGTTTGTCCCCGAAGAAAACATTTTCCCGGATGTGCGCGGTCTGAAAGGTCCGTTCACCTGCCTCAACTCCGCACGCTATGGCATCTCCTGGGGTGCGCTGGGTGCTGCCGAGTTCTGCTGGCATACCGCTCGCCAGTACACTCTGGATCGCAAGCAGTTCGGTCGCCCATTGGCCGCCACCCAGCTGATCCAGAAGAAGCTGGCCGACATGCAGACCGAGATCACCATGGCGCTGCAAGGCTGCCTGCGTCTGGGTCGTATGAAGGACGAGGGTACTGCAGCGGTAGAGATCACTTCGATGATGAAACGCAATTCCTGCGGCAAGTCCCTGGACATTGCTCGCATGGCGCGCGACATGCTGGGTGGTAACGGTATTTCCGATGAATTCGGTGTTGCTCGCCACTTGGTCAACCTGGAAGTGGTGAACACCTATGAAGGTACGCATGACGTCCATGCGCTGATCCTCGGTCGTGCGCAGACTGGCATTCAGGCGTTCTATTAATAGGAGAACGGCCATGGGCGCGCTTTCGCATCTACGGGTACTGGATTTATCGCGGGTGCTGGCTGGGCCTTGGGCCGGGCAGATCCTTGCTGACCTTGGCGCCGAAGTGATCAAGGTCGAGCGCCCGGGTAATGGCGATGACACGCGCGCCTGGGGGCCTCCCTTCCTTAAAGACGCTTATGGCGAGAACACTAGCGAGGCCGCCTATTACTTGTCGGCCAATCGCAACAAGCAATCGGTCACCATCGACTTCACTCGGCCTGAAGGGCAGAAGCTGGTGCGTGATCTGGCGGCGAAGTCGGACATCCTGATCGAGAACTTCAAGGTCGGTGGGTTGGCGGCCTATGGTTTGGACTATGAGTCGCTAAAAGCGATTAATCCAAATCTGATTTATTGCTCGATTACCGGGTTTGGTCAGACCGGCCCTTATGCCAAGCGCGCGGGTTATGACTTCATGATCCAGGGGTTGGGCGGCCTGATGAGTCTGACGGGGCGACCCGAGGGGGATGAGGGTGCCGGGCCGGTGAAGGTTGGCGTGGCGCTGACGGACATTTTGACCGGTCTCTATTCCACTGTGGCGATCCTTGCAGCGCTTGCGCATCGGGATCATGACGGTGGCGGTCAGCATATTGATATGGCGTTGCTGGATGTTCAGGTGGCTTGCCTGGCTAACCAGGCAATGAATTACCTGACTACCGGCAATGCTCCTAAGCGCCTGGGCAATGCTCATCCGAATATCGTGCCTTATCAGGACTTTCCTACGGCGGATGGAGACTTCATCCTCACCGTGGGTAATGACGGGCAGTTTCGCAAATTCGCTGAAGTGGCTGGACAGCCGCAATGGGCAGATGATCCACGCTTTGCGACCAATAAATTGCGGGTGGCGAATCGCGCGGAGTTGATCCCACTTATTCGCCAGGCGACTGTATTCAAGACGACTGCTGAGTGGGTGCTGCAGCTGGAGCAGGCAGGTGTGCCGTGCGGGCCGATCAATGATCTGGCTCAGATGTTTGCTGATCCTCAGGTTAAGGCGCGCGGGTTGGCCATCGAACTGCCCCATGTGCTGGCCGGGATGGTGCCGCAAGTGGCGAGTCCGATTCGCCTGTCCGAAACGCCTGTGGAGTATCGCAATGCACCTCCTCTATTAGGGGAGCATACGCTGGAGGTTCTGCAGCGGGTGTTGGGTCTGGATGCTGGTGCTGTGGCGGCATTCAAAGAGGCCGGAGTGCTCTGAGGACTTCTTCTATATAGAAGAGGGTGTGAGCTGTTTTGAGCGCTCTGCAAGTACTTGATAGAAAAATGCAATTAGGGGTTGACGGCAGATTCTGGAAGTCTATAATTCGCCCCACTTCCGGCGCAGTCGAAACGGGAAACTCCTTGGTAAACAATGAGTTATGCAGTTTTCGACAGCGAGCTGCTTCAGGTCATCGAAGCCCAGAAGGAGTTGAAAGAGCAGGGTGGTTTGGCGCTTTTGACGGTTCGATCTTCTCGGTCGAAAGCGGTGTAAAAGAGGTGTTGACAGCAGCGAGTAACGCTGTAGAATTC